>CAYSGN010000044.1:0-20664 GCA_964430615.1 uncultured Janibacter sp.
CGATGAGCACGCCGAAGCCGATGAGCAGACCGACCTCGGCCATGATGTCGCCGAAGCCGGTGGTGATGGCGTCCGCGGTGCCTTTGAGGCCCACCCCCGCGGCCAGCCCGAGGTAGATCGAGGAGATGATCAGCGAGATGACCGGGTCGATCCTGAACCGGATGATGAGCAGGATCGCGACCGTGATGGCGATGAGGGTGTGCAGGACGTCCACCAGGTCAGCGTAGAGGTGGCGTGACCCAGGTCACCTCTGGCGCGCCGGACCCCGCCCGATGTCGGCGAAGGGGGCACCGCGCGAGGCGGTGCCCACGGACATCGAGCGGGGCCCGGCGGCGGGGGTCAGAAGTACCAGGGGAAGGCGGACCAGTCGGGGTCGCGCTTCTCGAGGAACTGGTCGCGCCCCTCGACCGCCTCGTCGGTCATGTACGCCAGGCGGGTCGCCTCGCCGGCGAAGACCTGCTGGCCCATGAGCCCGTCGTCGGTGAGGTTGAAGGCGAACTTGAGCATCCGGATCGCCGTGGGGGACTTGGCCATGATCTCCCGGGCCATGGCCAGCGCCTCGGTCTCGAGCTCGGCGTGGTCGAGGACCGCGTTGACCGCGCCCATCTCCTTCATCTCCTCACCGGTGTAGGCCCGGCCGAGGAAGAAGATCTCGCGGGCGCGCTTCTGCCCGACCATCTTGGCCAGGTAGGCGCTGCCGTAGCCGCCGTCGAAGGAGCCGACGTCGGCGTCGGTCTGCTTGAAGCGGGCGTGCTGGCTGGCCAGGGTCATGTCGCACACGACATGCAGCGAGTGGCCGCCGCCGGCGGCCCACCCGCCGACGAGGGCGATGACGACCTTCGGCATGGTGCGGATGAGGCGCTGCACCTCGAGGATGTGCAGGCGCCCCCCTTCGGCCTTGACCCGGCGCTCGTCGATGCCGCCGGCGCTCTCGTCGCCGGTCGGGTCGCTCGCGTACTGGTAGCCGGAGCGGCCGCGGATGCGCTGGTCGCCGCCGGTGCAGAAGGACCAGCCCTGCGTGGTCGCGCTGCTGCCCTCCCGGGGGGTGGGCCCGTTGCCCGTGAGCAGGACGACGCCGACGTCGGGGGTGCGGCGGGCGTGGTCGAGGGTGCGGTAGAGCTCGTCGACGGTGTGCGGACGGAAGGCGTTGAGCACCTCCGGGCGGTCGAAGGCGATGCGCACGCAGCCGACGTCCGTGGCGCGGTGGTAGGTCAGGTCGGTGAGGTCCTCGAAGCCGGGGACCACCTCCCAGGCCTGCGGGTCGAAGGTCTCGCTGACGTTCTCCAGAGCACTCACGTGGGTGAGCCTACGACGCCCGCCGAGGGTGAGTAGCGCGGCTCAGGCGAGAGCGCCGGCGCGTCCGTAGCGTGATCGCATGGCCACGACGCGGACCAGGGTCACCATCGCCTTCGCGGTGGCCCTGCTCGTGCTGGAGGTGGTGGTCGGCTTCCTCGTGACCACCTTCTACAGCGTGCCGTCGGGTCGGGTCGGGTGGCTGTGGGCCGGCCTGGTGTGGGTGGTCGTGCTCGTCCCGCCGATCCTCGTCCTGCGCCCGCGCCGCCGGTGGCGGTGGCTCGCCTCCGCGGTGGTGCTCGCGGCGGTCATCGGCGTGTGGAGCTGGTACTCGGCACCGCCGACCCACGACCGGCTGGCCGGGGACTTCGAGGACCGGGTCGACCTGCCCGCGCCGTTCGTGGAGCACGAGCGCGACGAGACGGGCAACACGTGGTGCCTCGGGCGGTGCCCGGAGCTGCAGGTGCACTACGGGACTCCGCAGGCGTGGTCCTCCGAGGAGCGCGAGGAGCATCTGGCGAAGGCCCTCGCCGCCGACGGTTGGGAGATCGAGGGGACGGGCGCGAACCCGACCTGGCGCCAGGGCCGCTGGTACCTCGTCCTGACCGGGGGCCCCGACGAGGGCGCGGCGAGCATCACGCTGCGCTTCGGCCGCTGGAGCGCGTCCACGGGGTGACGAAGGGCGACCACCTCGCCTCCCGCAGCCGGTGCAGGACGAGGCGCCCGACCTGCGGGTAGCCCGATCATGCGCGAGGGTGTCTTCCTCGGCGACGACGACAGGAGACGCCATGAGCACGAACAGGGTGGAGCAGGTCAGCACCCGACGCTGGTCGCTGGTGGGCCCGGGGATCGTCGTCGCGGCGACGGGTGTGGGGGCGATCGACCTCGTCGCGACCCTCATCGCCGGGAGCAAGTACGAGTACGGACTGCTGTGGTGCGTGGTCGTCGGCTGCCTCATGAAGATCGTCCTCGTGGAGGGAGCCGGCCGCTACAGCCTCGCCTCCGGACGGACGATCTTCGAGGGGTGGAGCAGCCTCGGGCGGTGGAGCTGGTTCTACTTCGTGCCGTACATCGTCATCTGGGGCTTCGTGTACGGGGCGGCGGCGATGGCCGGGACGGGGCTCCCGCTGCACTCGCTCTTCCCGGTCCTGAGCGTCACCTGGTGGGGCATCCTCGCCGGGATCGTCGGGGCGGTGCTCGTCTGGTTCGGCCGCTACGGGGTGTTCGAGAAGATCTGCGCCGCGCTCGTCGGGCTGATGTTCGTGACGATGGTGGGGGCGGCGGCGCTGACCCTGCCCAACCTGCTCGAGGTCCTCGGCGGGCTGCGCCCGTGGATCCCCGGCAACGGGCTCATCAACGTCCTCGCCCTCGCCGGCGGTGTCGGCGGCACGATCACGCTGGCCGCGTACGGCTACTGGCTCCGCGAGAAGGGCTGGGACACCCCCGGGCACATGCGGGTCATGCGGGTCGACAACACGGTCGCCTACACGATCACCGGTCTCTTCGTCCTCGCCACCCTCATCGTCGGCGCCGAGCTGCTCTACTCCGCCCAGGTCGCCGTCGACACCGGGGACAAGGGCCTGCTCGACCTCTCCACCGTGCTCGCCGACCGCTACGGCCGGTGGACGGGCAAGGTCTTCCTCGTCGGCTTCTTCTCCGCCGCGATGTCCTCCCTGCTCGGCGTGTGGAACGGCGTGTCCCTGATGTTCGCCGACATGGTCGGCCACCTCGGCGGCCTCGACGCCGCCGACCCGTCCCGTCTGGCCGGTGGGCGCTGGTACAAGGCCTACCTCCTCTGGCTGACGATCCCGCCGATGACGATGATGTTCCTCGGGAAGCCGGTGTGGCTCATCCTCGCCTACGGCGTGCTCGGGTCGCTCTTCATGCCCTTCCTCTCCCTCACCCTGCTGTGGCTGCTCAACACCGACCGGGTGCCGCGGCAGTGGCGCAACCGGTGGTACACCAACCTCGCCCTCGTCCTGTGCACCGTGGCCTTCGCGGTGCTCGCGGTCAACGAGCTGGTCGGCACCCTGGGCGCCTGAGACCCCGCGCTACGGTCGGGAGCATGAGCCTGCGCTGGTACCAGATCTCGGTCGACGCCCGCGACGCCGCGGCCCTCGCCCGGTGGTGGGCCGACGTCCTCGGCTGGGAGATCGGCTACGAGGACGAGTACGAGGTCAACGTCGTCCCGCCCGGTACGACCGACGACCCGGTCGACACCGTCGAGACCTGGCAGACGCTCCCGCCGACCTTCGTCTTCGCGCCGGTCCCGGAGGGCAAGACGGTCAAGAACCGGCTGCACGTCGACCTCGCCCCGCACATCGGTCAGGACCGGGAGGGCCTCATCGCCGAGCTGCTGGACAAGGGCGCCACCCACGCCGACGTCGGGCAGGACCCGGACGTCACGTGGACCGTCCTCGCCGACCCGGAGGGCAACGAGTTCTGCGTGCTCTCCAGTCGCGACCGGTGAGCGTGGGCCGGCCGGACCTCGCCGAGGTCCTCGATGGGCTCCGCGTGGTGCGCCTCCCGCTCACCGTGCGCTTCCGCGGTGTGGACGAGCGCGAGGTGGCCCTGGTGCGGGGCCCGCGGGGGTGGGGGGAGTTCGCCCCCTTCGTCGAGTACCGACCGCCGGAGGCCGCCCGGTGGCTGGCCGCGACGCTCGAGGCGGCCTGGACCGGGTGGCCCGCACCGGTGCGCGGGACGGTGCCCGTCAACGCGACCGTCCCCGCTGTCACCGCGGCGGAGGTGCCGGGGGTGCTGGCCCGCTACGACGGGTGCGAGACGGTCAAGGTCAAGGTCGCCGAGCGCGGTCAGGGGTCGCGCGAGGACCTCGACCGGGTCGCCGAGGTCCGGGCGGCCGTGGGTCGCAGCGGCCGGATCCGGGTCGATGCCAACGGCGGCTGGAGCCTCCCCCAGGCCCAGGACATGCTCGCCGCGCTCGCGCGCTACGACCTGGAGTACGCGGAGCAGCCCTGTGCCGACGTGCACGACCTGGCGCGGCTGCGGGTGGGGCTGGCCCGGGCCGGTGTCGACGTGCCGGTGGCCGCCGACGAGTCGATCCGCAAGGCGGAGGACCCGCTCGAGGTGGCCCGCCTGGCCGCCGCCGACGTCGTCGTCGTCAAGGTCGCTCCCCTCGGCGGGGTCGCGTCCGCGCTGCGGGTCGTGGCTGAGACGGGGCTGCCCGCGGTGGTCTCCTCGGCGATCGACTCCAGCGTCGGCCTGCGCGCGGGTGCCGCGCTCGCGGCCGCGCTGCCGGAGCTCGCGCACGCCTGCGGCCTCGGGACCGGGGCGCTGCTCGCGGCCGACGTCACGTCCCGGCCGCTCGTGCCGGTCGCGGGAGCTCTGCCGGTGCGCGAGGTGGCCGTCGAGGAGTCGCTGCTCGAGCGGCACGCTGCACCGCCTGAGCGGTGGACGTGGTGGCGGGACCGGGTGGCCGCCGCGTGGGAGCACCTGCCCGCCTGAGCGGTCGTCCACAACCCCCGACCCGGCAAGGCGCCTGACCACAGGCGGGCGAAGGGGGCTGCCGGCCCCCGCCCGTCCGCGCTGCGATGAGGCATGGACATCGGGCAGATCCCGGAGGACGTGGCCGGGCGGGTCGCGGACGGCCTCGTCGACCTCGGAGCGGCCGACCTCGCAGTCGTGGACCTCGGCGGCATCGACGCGGTCGCTGCGCGGCTGGCGTCCACGGCGGAGGGCATCGAGAGGATCGCCCGGCAGGTGCGTGGTCTCGCCGACGGGCAGTGGTGCGGGCGGGCGTCCGAGGCCTTCGACGAGCGGATCGAGGGCCACCACCGCGACCTCCTGGTCCTGGCCGACCGGACCCGCTCGGCCGCGCGACGGGTCCGCGAGGTCGAGGCGACGGCCCGTCGTCGTCTGGCGGTCGTCCAGGTGGCCCTGCCGGGGTCCGGGGGCCCCTGGTGAGCGGCATCGAGGTGCGAGGCGGGGCGGGCGGCCTGAGCGTCCGGCTCGAGGAGCTGGAGGAGGCGGCCCGGGCCCTGCGCGCCCTCGCCCGGGATCTCCTCGAGGTGGGCCACGCGCTGGCGCAGGCGGCGGCGGACCCGGCGCTCCTGGGGGCGGGAGCGCTGGCCCCGACCGAGCTGGCTGCCGCCGAGGGGGCCCTCCTCGAGATCGCCGGGCCAGGAGGCGCGGTGGGTGGCTCCGCCCAGCTGCTCGCGACCGCGGTCGTCACGGACCTCGCGGCCGATGCCTACCGCGCGGGCGAGGACGCCGTGGAGCATCTCTCGGACGCCGCGGCGACGGCCATGGGCGTGTGGATCGGGACGATGGTCGGGGCCGCTGCCGGTGGGTTCGCGGCTCCCGCCCTCGGGGTGGGGGTGGCCGCGGCCCCACTCGCCGGAGCGGTCATCGCCCGTCCCGGCGGAGGCGAGGACGTCGGGCGCGGCACCGACGCCGCAGGCGTGGATGTCGCGACGGGGTCCGTCGCGGACCTGGGCGGCTCGGTGGTCGACTCCCTCGGTGCCGAGGTCGACGGGGTGCTCTTCGACCAGCCGTGGATCGTGCCCGCGGCAGCGGACGGCCTCGACGGCTTCGTCACGGGACTCGGCCTGGGCCTGCCCCCGCTCGGGGTGTGGCTCGGGGCCAGGGCGGCCGGCGCGGGCGTGCCCTACCCACCACGCACCCGTGAGGAGGCCATCGGCGTCGTGCTCGCCTCGGGTACCGGCCTGCTCGACGAGTCGAACGCGGGAGTCCGGGTGCGTGCCCGCGCCCCGCGCCGCGGCCGGGCGCCGCGGTCGGTCGCCGACCTCGTCGCCGACAGCGGGCCCACGTCGGGGCACGGCCGGGTGCGGGTCACCGGCATCCCGCAGCCGGACGGTCGGTGGCGCTGGATCGTCGACGTCCCCGGTACGCAGACCTTCGACCCGCGAGCTGGTCGCAACCCCTGGGACCTGACGAGCAGCGTCCTGCTCTCGGCAGGGCGCCCGAGCCTGACCAGCCGGGCCGTGACCGCCGCCCTCGACGACGCCCAGCGCCGTGCGGGAGATGGGCAGGGGGGACCCGTCATGGTCGCGGGCCACAGCCAGGGAGGGCTCACCGCGGCCGCGCTCGCGGCCGATCCCGACTTCCGCGCACGCTTCGACGTCACGCACGTGGTCACCTCCGGCGCGCCGATCGGCTCCCTGCCCGTTCCCGAGGGGGTGTCGGTGCTCAGCCTGGAGCACCGGGAGGACCTCGTCCCCGGCCTGGACGGCGCCGAGAACCCCGATCGCGCCGACTGGGTGACCGTCCACCGCTCCCTCGAGGACGAGCTCGGTGTCGAGGGACGCTCGACCGGGGCCCACCGCGCGCAGGCGTACACCGAGACCGCTCGCATGGTCGACGCCAGCGAGCACCCGTCGGTCCTCGCCTGGCGGGAGGGGGCAGCGCCCTTCCTCGGAGAGCCGGCGTCACTCCTCGACCCGGCGGGAGGAGGGCCTCCGTCGCCGGCGGCCCCCGACGGGCCGGGCGTCGTGGTCATCGACTACGACATCGAGCGGGTGCCCGGATGAGCCCGTGGCAGGATCGGGCCCGTGGATCCCTCGACGACCGGTGCCCGCGTGCTGCTCGACGAGCTCGTCCGGCTCGGGGTGCGCGAGATCGTCCTGTGCCCGGGCTCGCGCTCGGCCCCGCTGGCCTACGCCGCGTACGACCTCGAAGCCTCCGGGAGGCTGCGGATGCACGTGCGCGTCGACGAGCGGAGCGCGGCCTTCCTCGCCCTCGGCCTGGCGAAGCAGACCCGTCGACCGGCCGCCGTCGTCACCACGAGCGGCACGGCCGTGGCGAACCTGCACCCTGCCGTCCTCGAGGCCCACCACTGCGCGGTCCCGCTCCTGCTGCTCACCGCCGACCGGCCACCGGAGCTGCGGGGTGTCGGGGCCAACCAGGCGACCGAGCAGCGCGGCATCTTCGGTGACCGGGTCCGGCTCGCGCTCGAGCTGGACACGCCGAGCGAACCCGCCCGTCAGGCGGCGTCGTGGCGGACATCGGCCGCGAGGGCCTACGCAGCGGCCACCGGTGCGCTCTCGGGGAGCGGCACGGCCGGCCCGGTGCATCTCGACCTGCCCTACCGGGACCCGCTCGCCCCGCCCGCCGAGGTGCCCCCCGCCCCGCCTCCCGGGACCACTCCCGGCCCGCCCGCCGACGCGGACCGAGGACACGGCACCAGGCCGTCGGCGCAGGAGCACCTCGACCCGGCCAGGACGGGCGACCCGCTGACGGGCCGACCCGACGGGGCGCCGTGGGTGCGTCCGCCGGCGCCTCCGGGGGTGGTGGCCGGTGGTGGGCCGCGGCTGCCCCACGACCCCGAGACCCTCGTCGTCATCGGCGAGCTGCCCACCGCCGAGCACCGGGCGACCGCCCTGGCCTGGGCGCGGCACCACGGCGCCCCCGTCATCGCCGAGCCGGGACCCGGCACGCACGAGCTCGTCCTGCCCCACGGTGCCCAGCTGCTCACGGCCACCGACTGGGTCGGGCGGCACCTGCCGCGCCGCCTCCTGATCATCGGCCGCCCCACCCTGGGACGCCAGATCCCCGCACTCACCCGAGAGCCCGGACTCCGGGTCGAGGTGGTCACGAGCGGCGAGCCCGGAGCCGGTGGGTGGCCGGATGCGACCCACACGGCGGTCGCGGTGCACCCCTTCGCCTCGCTGACGCTCGACGACGGGGAGCACGCCACGAGCCCGGTGACCGAGGGCCGGCCTGCCACGTCCGCCGCCGTCGAGGGGGAGGCCGGCGGGCCCCCGGTGGCGGGGGAGGAGGCGGCCACCCCCTTCGCCCGGGTGTGGCTGGAGGCGGCCGACCGGGTCGGGAGGGCGCTCGCCGACCCGGCTCCCACCGGTCCGGACGGCCCGTCCGTCGCCCGGGCCGTGCACGACGCGCTGCCCTCCGACGCGGTCCTCTTCCTCGGCAGCAGCAGCGTCGCCCGGGACGTCCATCTCGGCGTCCCACGTCAGCGGGTGGACGTCGCGCCGGTCACGAGTCGTGGCCTGGCCGGCATCGACGGCTGCGTCTCCACGGCGGTGGGTCTGGCCCTCGCGCGCCCGGATCGGCCGACGGTCGCCCTCCTCGGGGACCTGACCTTCCAGCACGACGCCAACGGCCTGCTCATCGGGCCCGACGAGCCGCGCCCGGACCTGACGCTCGTCGTGGTCGACGACGACGGCGGCAGCATCTTCGGCACCCTCGAGTACGGCGAGGAGCGGCTGGCCGGGTCGCTGCGGCGACTCTTCACCACGCCTACGGGGACGGACATCGAGGCCCTGTGCGCCGCGCACGGGGTGCCGTGCCGGACCGTCTCGGACACCGCCGAGCTGGCCGGCCTCGTAGCGCAGCCACCCAGCGGCATCCAGGTGGTCCGGGTCCCCGTCGACGGGGGCGAGCGCCGGACCGCGGCGGCTCGGGCCCGGGGCGTGGTGGCCGCGGCGCTCGGCGGCGCCGGCTGCTGACCCGGGCCCGCAAGGGTCCGGAGGGACTCCTCAGCCGTGGTCCATCAGCTTGCGCAGCACCCGCACGACCGCCTCGACACGGGGCTCGAGCCCGCCGGCCACGCCGGCCCACACCTGTGCGGTCGCGAGGTGCATCAGCATGTCGGCGTCCTCCTCGGCCAGGTGCCGGCCCGAGTCGGCCAGCACCGCCGCGGTGACGCCGTCCCTGAGGGACCGGGCCACGACGCCCTCAGGGTCGAGGAGCACGCGCAGGGCGAGCGAAGGCTCCCGGGTGACGAAGGAGCTCAGCGCCGCATCGTCGATCACGCCCTGGATGAAACGACCCACGCTGTCCAGGGTGCGATCGAGCCCGCGGCCTCGCGCATCGCGCTGGGCCGCTGCCCACGTCGGCCCGATGCGCTCGACGACGACGTGGCCCATGAGCCGCTCCCGGTCCCCGACCCAGCGGTAGAGCGTGGAGCGTCCGATGCCGAGGGCCTCGGCCACCGTCTGCATGTCGACACGCTCACCCCGACCGAAGAGCGTCTGCGAGACGGCGTAGGCGTCCTCGGCGCCCGGACGACGGAAGGTGGTCGTCGTGGAACTCATCCGCTGACTGTATCAGTTAGGACGGTTACGTCATCGGTGCCAGATGAAACACTATTGTTCTTTGTGCCATGCAGCGCTACGGTCCTCCTGTTGTCCATCCACGCCACCCAGGAGTCACCATGCATCGACTTCGCGCAGCGCTGACCGCCGTCGTCAGCGCCATGGTCGTCGGGCTGCTCGTGCCGGCCACGAGCAGCGCCACCTCGTTCAAGGCCCCCTCACCAGCGAAGGGCGCGTCGCAGAGCGCCCCGTCGAAGGGCGGCCCGTCGAAGGGCACGTCGGCCGAGGACTGCCTGTGGTTCGGGCCGACCTTCACCACCGACGACTCCGAGCTGAACTACGCCTTCCCCGACAGCGGCGCGAGCTACTGGGCCGCACATTTCTCGATCCCCGACGGGACCGCCCTGAGGCTGGAGCACGAGTACGCCCATGCCCGCTACCAGTCGTTGAACTCCTACGACATCACCGACCGGACGCCGGTCGACGCGCTCAACGACGTCACGACCCGTCCCGATGCCGGGTCGCGCAACCCCTACCTGCCCGGTACCCGGCGGGCGGGCGACGCCCACCGTGACTACACCGTCACCGTCGACCCCGGCCAGCTGCCGGCCGACGGTGGGGAGCCGAACACCCTGTACGCGGGTGTCCCCGGCCAGGACACGCAGATGGTGCTCTACCGGCTGTACCTGCCGGACAAGAACAGGGACCGCACCGGTGGCGCCGGCCTCCCCGAGCCGGTGCTGACGCTCTCCGACGGGACGGAGCTGCGGGGGGCGGAGGCCTGCGAGGCCATCGAGAGCGACCCGAAGACGCCGTCGCTGTCCCTGCTCCCCATGGACACGTACCAGGCACTGCGCGAGCAGCCGGGTCGACCATCGACCTTCCCGGCCGACCAGGACGTGACCTGGCACACCTACTACAACAGCCAGTCCTTCTTCGAGTGCCTGTACCGGTCGCGGTGCGACAGCGAGCCGGCTCGGACCGGCGGGCAGTACAGCAACATCGACAACCAGTACGTGTCCGCCTTCGTCAACCGGCAGTTCGGCGAGGTCCTCGTCCTGCGCGGGCGTCTTCCCGAGACGCCGGCCACGCTCGGACGGGCGCCCTTCGCGGCCGACGACGTGCAGATGCGCTACTGGTCGCTGTGCTCGAACGAGGCATCGGCCACCACGCGGGCCCAGGACTGCGTCTTCGACGAGCAGGTCCCGACCGATGAGGACGGGTGGTACACGATCGTCGTGAGTCGTGCCGAGGACCGGCCGGCGAACGCCGACGCCCGGTGCGGCGTCGCCTGGTTGGAGTGGCCCGAGCGCGGCGACGGGGCCGGGCACCTCGACGACGGGCTCCTGCTCTTGCGCAACATGCTGCCCAGCCCCGACTTCGGGCACGCCGTCCAGGACACCCGGAGCCCGGGTGACGAGCGGGCGGTGATGGGCGAGTACCTGCCCACGTCGACCTACACGAGCCAGGGCGAGTTCGAGCAGGAGGGCTGCCAGGGCTGAGTGGACCGGCCGACCGCGGTCGACCCGGTCAGGGGGTGCGCGGCGCTCAGGCGCCGTGCGCCCCCTTCGCCCTGCCACGGCGGGATGGCTGGAGGCGAGGTCCCGGCCGCGGTGCCGCGCTGACGGGAGGTCGTCTCCCTTCGCGCATGCCCCCGGGCCGCTCAGCCGCCGAGGGCACCACGCATCGGCAGCAGCTTGGCGACCGACTCGGCGACCTCGTCCTCCGCGCGCGAGCCGGCGACGATGCCGCAGCCGGCGTAGAGCGCGATCGAGCGCGGGTCCTCGTAGGCGCCGCAGCGCAGCGCGATGCCCCACTCCCCGTCGCCGGAGGCGTCCATCCAGCCGACCGGGCCGGCGTAGCGGCCGCGGTCCATGTGCTCCAGCTCCGCGATGACGTCGTCGGCCACGGGGGTGGGCGTGCCGCAGACCGCCGCCGAGGGGTGGAGCGCGGCGGCGAGCCCGAGCGAGGTCGAGTCGTCGTCGGCGACGCCGGCGACGTCGGTCGCCAGGTGCATGACGTTGTTCAGGTGGAGCACGAAGGGGGACTCCGGCACGTTGATCGAGGAGGTGTGCTCCTCGAGGGCCTCCGCGACCGAGCGGACGGCGTACTCGTGCTCCTCGAGGTCCTTGCTGCTGCGGGCGAGCGACCCGGCGAGGGCGAGGTCGTGGCCGTCGTCGCCGGTGCGCCGGATCGTGCCGGCGAGCACCCGTGAGGTGATCAGCCCGCGCTCGAGCCGGACGAGCATCTCGGGGGTGGCCCCCACGAGACCGTCGACCGCGAAGACCCAGGTCGTGCCGTAGTCCTCGGTGAGCCGGCGCAGCACCCACCGCGGGTCGATGCGCCGCCGGGCGGTGGCACGCACGCTGCGGGCGAGCACGACCTTGTCCAGCTCGCCGCCGGAGATCCGGCCGACCGCCTCCTCGACGGCCTGCGCCCAGCGGTCGACGTCCAGGCCGCCGTCCTCGAAGCCGACCTCGCCGGGGCCGACCGGCTCCGGCTGCTGGTGGAGGGGCGCGTCCGCCGCGGGGACGGTCGAGGCGGTGGTGATCGTCGTGATCCACGCCTTCGACCCGCGGCGTCCGACGACGACCTCCGGCACGACGAGCACCGACTCCGAGCCGGACCGGTGGGAGTAGGCCATCGACCCGAAGGCGATCGGTCCGGTCCCCGGCTCCTGCACGTCGTCGCGCACGATCGCCTCGGAGGTGACCTGGCGCCACCACTCCTGCGCCTCGGCGAAGCGCTCGGTGCCGCTGGAGTGGAAGTCGACCACCCGGCCCCAGCCGACGAGTCCCTCCCCGCGGCGGACCCAGGAGACGACGTCGCCGACGTCCTCGGTCTCGGGGAGCAGGGCCAGCAGGTCGTCGACGCGGGGCAGCGGGACGGGGACCGTGCGGGCCAGGAGGGTGGGGTGCGGGGTGCCGGCGGAAGAGGGGGCGTCGGCGGGCGTTGGGGAGGTCATGTCGTGAACAGGGTACGACTGCGGGTGCGAGGATGAGCACATGAGTCGCGCCTCCCTCCAGAAGGACCCCAAGGACGTCGCGTCGATGTTCGACGACGTCGCCGCGAAGTACGACCTCACCAACGACGTCCTCTCCCTCGGGCAGGACCGGCTCTGGCGTCGTGCCGTGCAGCGGGCGGTGGGAGCCGCTCCGGGCGTGCGCATCCTCGACATCGCCGCCGGCACCGCGACCTCGAGCGACCCCTTCGTCGCCGCGGGCGCGGAGGTGGTTCCCGCCGACTTCTCCCTCGGGATGCTGCGCGAGGGCCGCCGGCGCCGACCGTCGTACCCGCTCACCGCGGCGGACGCGACCCGTCTGCCCTTCGCCGACGACTCCTTCGACGTCGTGACGATGAGCTTCGGCCTGCGCAACGTCGCCGCCTACCCGGACGCGCTCGCGGAGTTCCTCCGGGTGACCCGCCCCGGGGGGCGCCTCGTCGTCTGCGAGTTCAGCCGGCCGGTGGTCCCCGGCTTCCGCACGATCTACAGCAACTACCTCATGGCGGCCCTGCCGGCCATCGCCCGCCGGGTCTCCTCCAACCCCGAGTCCTACGTCTACCTCGCCGAGTCCATCCAGGCCTGGCCGGACCAGCGGGGCCTGGCCCGGGAGATCCAGGACGTCGGATGGACGGACGTGGCCTGGGCCAACCTCTCCGGCGGGGTCGTCGCCCTGCACCGGGCCACGAAGGCCTGATCCTCGGGGTCTCGCGGCGGCTCGAGACTTAGGGTCACCTTCGTTCGGAGGGCGCGAACCGGGCGGTAGGCTGCGCGGAGATCGTGAAATCATTCACAAGCCTTCGAGGAATGTCGTGACCAGGACCACTCCTCCGGATGACCGGACGGCAGATGTCATCGTCGTCGGTGCCGGACCCGGCGGAAGCGCCACGGCGGCGTGGCTGGCCAAGGCCGGCAAGGACGTCGTCCTGCTGGAGAAGGCGCGCTTCCCCCGCGACAAGATCTGCGGCGACGGGCTCACCCCGCGCGCGGTCCGTCAGCTCATCCAGCTCGGGGTGCCGCTGCACGAGACCGACGGCTGGGCGCACAACAAGGGCCTGCGGATCATCGGCGGCGGCATGACCCTCCAGCTGGACTGGCCGGATGTCACCTCCTTCCCCGCGAACGGCATGGTCCGGGCGCGCGCGGACCTCGACGAGGTGCTCGCCCGGCACGCGGCCTCCTGCGGCGCCACCCTCCTCGAGGGGCGCAACGTCGCCGAGCCGGTGCTCGACGAGGACGGGAGGATCGTCGGCGTCGAGGCCAAGGTCGTCGACGAGCGCGGCCGCGCCACGGGTGAGCGGGAGACCTACCGGGCGCCGGTCGTCGTCGCCGCCGACGGCGTCTCCTCACGGCTCTCGGTGAAGATGGGTCGCGAGAAGCGGGAGGACCGCCCGATGGCGGTCGCCGTCCGGGCCTACTTCGAGACCCCCCGGCACGACGACGAGTACCTCGAGAGCCACCTCGAGCTGTGGTCGACGACGCCGAAGGGGGAGCGCATCCTCATGCCCGGCTACGGCTGGCTCTTCGGGCTGGGCGACGGGCGCAGCAACGTCGGCCTCGGCGTGCTCAACACCTCGGAGGCCTTCGGGCGCACCGACTACAAGGACGTCATGCGCCGCTGGGTGGAGACGATGCCGCCGGAGTGGGGCATCAGCGAGGCGAGCATGCAGGGCTCGATCACCGCGGCGGCCCTGCCGATGGCCTTCAACCGGCAGCCGCTCTACGACCGCGGCCTGATGCTCGTCGGCGACGCCGGCGGCATGGTCAACCCCTTCAACGGCGAGGGCATCGACTACGCCCTCGAGGCCGGTCACGAGGCGGCCAACACGATCCTCCAGGCGCTGGCCCGGCCCGGCGCCGAGGGCCGCGAGCGGGTGCTGGCCTCCTACGTCGAGACGATGAAGGCCATGCACGGGGGCTACTTCACGCTCGGGGCGCAGTTCGCCAAGCTCATCGGCAAGCCCGAGATCATGCGCCTGGCGACGAAGCACGGGCTGCCCCGCACCACCTTGATGAAGTTCATGCTCAAGCTCATGGCCAACCTGCCCGAGGAGAAGGGAGGCGGTCTCGACGACCGCCTCGTCCACCTGCTCACGAGGATGGCCCCCAATGCGTGAGGCGGGTGTGGCCTTCATCACCATCGGCCGTAGGATCGGGCTGAGCGAGATGCCCCTGTCAGAAAGCGAGGTCGTGCAGCGATGAACCCCTACATCCCGCTGCTGTTCCTCGCCGTCCTCGGCTTCGGCTTCGCCGTGGTCTCGGTCGGCGCGAGCTTGATCGTCGGACCGGCCCGGTTCAACCTGGCCAAGTCGCAGGCCTACGAGTGCGGCATCCAGCCCACGCCCCAGGCCGAGGAGGGCGGTCGCTTCCCGGTCAAGTACTACCTGACCGCGATGCTGTTCATCATCTTCGACATCGAGGCGCTGTTCCTGTACCCCTTCGCCGTCGCCTTCGACGAGCTGGGGGCCTTCACCCTCTTTGCCGTGGTGCTCTTCCTGTTCAACGCGTTCTTCATCGCCGACGCCTACGTGTGGCGCCGCGGTGGGTTCGAGTGGGACTGACGAGGACGGAGACGAGTCATGGGACTTGAAGAGAAGATCCCCGCCGGGGTCGCACTGACGACCGTCGAGAAGCTCGCGGGGTACATGCGTAAGTCGTCGATGTGGCCGGCCACCTTCGGCCTGGCCTGCTGCGCCATCGAGATGATGGCCGTCGGCACGCCCTACTACGACATCGCCCGCTTCGGCATGGAGCGCTTCGCCGCGACGCCGCGCCAGGCCGACCTGATGATCGTCGCCGGACGGGTGAGCAACAAGATGGCCCCGGTCGTGCGCCAGGTCTACGACCAGATGGCCAACCCCAAGTGGGTCATCTCGATGGGCGTGTGCGCGAGCTCCGGCGGCATGTTCAACAACTACGCGATCGTCCAGGGCGTCGACCACATCATCCCGGTCGACATCTACCTGCCCGGCTGCCCGCCCCGCCCGGAGATGCTCATCAACTCGATCCTCGAGCTGCACAAGCAGATCTCGGACTCCAAGCTCGGCGTCAACCGGGCCGCTGCCGCACGCGCCGCGGAGGAGGCCGCCCTGCGGGCCACGCCGACCGAGCTCCAGGCGCCGACGCACGACCACGAGAGCCTCCTCGGAAGGAACCTGCTGGCATGACCGAGGAGAAGGACGACGCGCCGGAGGTCCGCAAGGGCGAGCACGCCCCTGACACGGACGTCACGCCACCCCGCCCCGAGGGGGTCCACCCCGAGGGCACCGGCCTGGCGGGCAGCGCGAACAAGGGCTACCCCGACACCAGCGGCCTCACCGGGGGCCATCTCCCGGTCGAGTACACGAATGTGGGCCCGGAGGACGAGATCGGCCCCCCGGAGCCCGGTCACGAGCCGGTCCCGGTCGACCACCGGCGGGGAATGTTCGGTGCCCGTCAGGGCCAGGACACCTCCGGCTACGGCGGCCTCGAGCGGACCGTCGCCTTCCCGGGCGCCGCGAAGCGCCCCTATGGCGGGTACTTCGACGAGGTCGTCGACCTCCTCGAGGACGCCACCGGCGGCGACCTCGTCGAGCGGGTCGTCGTCCACGCGGACGAGCTCACCCTGCACGTGGCCCGCAAGGACCTGCCCCGGGTCGCCCGGGCCCTGCGCGACGACCCGCGGCTGCGCTTCGAGATGTGCATGTCGGTCTCCGGCTACCACTTCCCGAACGACACCGGCCGCGAGCTGCACGTCGCCTACCAGCTGCTCTCGATCACCCACGGCGGCCGCCGCCTGCGCCTGGACGTCACCGCCCCGGACGCCGACCCGCACATCCCGAGCGTCGTGGACACCTACCCGGGTGCGGACTGGCACGAGCGGGAGACCTGGGACATGTTCGGCGTGATCTTCGACGGGCACCCCGCGCTGACCCGGATCCTCATGCCCGACGACTGGGCGGGCCACCCGCAGCGCAAGGACTACCCGCTGGGCGGTGTCCCGGTGGAGTACAAGGGCGGCACCATCCCGCCGCCCGACGAGCGGAGGTCGTACAACTGATGACGACGCACACCAACAGCGCCGGCGTGCACGCCACGCGCGGGGCCGACGACCTCGCCGAGGGGCACGTCGTCAACGTCCAGGGCGGGGACTGGGACCGCGAGATGGGCGAGCTCGGGATGAACCCCGAGGAGCGCATCATCCTCAACATGGGGCCCCAGCACCCGTCCACGCACGGCGTGCTCCGGCTCATCCTCGAGCTCGACGGCGAGACGGTCACCGAGGCCCGCGCGGGCATCGGCTACCTGCACACGGGCATCGAGAAGAACATGGAGTTCCGCACCTGGACCCAGGGCGTGACCTTCTGCACCCGGATGGACTACCTCACCCCGATGTTCCAGGAGGCGGCCTACTGCCTCGGCATCGAGAAGCTGCTGGGGATCACCGACCAGATCCCCGAGCGGGCCAGCGCCATCCGCGTGCTCATGATGGAGCTCACCCGCATCTCCAGCCACCTGATCTGCCTCGGCACCGGTGGCATGGAGATGGGCGCGACGACGATCATGACCGTCGGCTTCCGTGAGCGCGAGCGGATCCTCTCGATCATCGAGAACGTCACCGGTCTGCGGATGAACAACGCCTACATCCGTCCCGGCGGTGTCGCCCAGGACCTGCCGCCCGGCGCGATCGACAAGATCCGCGAGACGATGCCCCAGGTCCTCACGGGGGTCGACGAGCTGGACAAGCTCCTCGTCGAGAACCCGATCCTCATCGGGCGCACGAAGAACGTCGGCGAGCTCTCGCTCACCGGGTGCACCGCCCTCGGCATCACCGGCCCGGTGCTGCGCTCGACCGGACTGCCCCACGACCTGCGCAAGCTCGACCCCTACTGCGGGTACGAGAAGTACGACTTCGACGTGGTGACCCGCACCGGTGCGGACGCCTACGACCGGCTGCGCATCCGCCTGGACGAGATGCGTCAGAGCGTGCGGATCATCGAGCAGGTCTGCGACGAGCTGCAGCGCAGCCCCGGCCCGACGATGGTCGAGGACAAGCGGATCGCCTGGCCGGCGCGGCTGGCCGTCGGCGGCGACGGCCAGGGCAACAGCCTGGACCACATCCGCGAGATCATGGGCACCTCGATGGAGGCCCTGATCCACCACTTCAAGCTGGTCACCGAGGGCTTCCGGGTCCCCCCGGGCCAGGCCTACGTGGCCATCGAGTCCCCGAAGGGGGAGCTCGGCTGCCACGTCGTCTCGGACGGCGGCACCCGGCCCTACCGGGCCCACTTCCGCGACCCCTGCTTCAACAACCTGCAGGCCATGGCGGCCATGTGCGAAGGGGGCAACCTCGCCGACGTCGTCGTCGCGGTCGCCTCGATCGACCCGGTCATGGGAGGAGTGGATCGCTGATGGGGATCAAGTTCGGCAGGCAGACCGAGTCCGGTCACCTGCACGTCTCCGCGGAGAGCAAGGAGCCCTACGAGGCCGACGTGCTCACGCAGCTGGAGGCCGACTCCGACGAGATCATCGCCCGCTACCCGCAGGAGCGCTCGGCCCTGCTGCCGATGCTCCACCTCGTGCAGAGCGTCGACGGGTACGTGACCGGCCGGGGCATCGCCTTCTGCGCGCAGAAGCTCGGCCTCACCGAGGCCGAGGTCTCCGGGGTGGCGACCTTCTACACCCAGTACAAGCGCCACCCCAGCGGCGAGTACAACGTCGGCGTCTGCACGAACACGCTGTGCGCGATCATGGGCGGGGACGAGATCTTCGACACCCTGAGCGAGCACCTCGACGTCGGCCACGACGAGACGACCTCCGACGGCAAGATCACCCTCGAGCGGCTCGAGTGCAACGCCGCCTGCGACTTCGCCCCGGTCGTCGTGACCAACTGGGAGTTCTTCGACAACCAGACGCCCGAGTCGGCGACCCGCCTCGTGGACGACCTGCGCGCGGGCAACCCGGTCCGTCCCACCCGCGGCCCGGAGAGCCTGTGCACCTTCAAGCAGGTCTCGCGGCTGCTCGCCGGCTTCCCGGACGGACGCGCCGACGAGGGCGTCGGGGCCGGCCCGGCCTCCCTCCGCGGGGTCGAGCTCGCCCGCGCCGAGGGCTGGACCGCCCCCGGCGAGAGCAGTGACGACACCGACACGAAGGGGGAGGAGTGAGATGAGCACCCAGCTGACTCCGATCCTCAGCACCTTCTGGGACCAGCCGCGGTCCTGGACCCTGGCCACCTACGAGGACAACGGCGGCTACCGGGCGCTGCGCACGGCCCTGCAGCAGGACCCGGGCGACCTCGTGCAGGAGACGAAGGACTCCGGGCTGCGCGGGCGTGGTGGCGCCGGCTTCCCCACGGGCATGAAGTGGGGCTTCCTCCCGCCGCACGACGGCGGGCCGCGCTACCTCGTCGTCAACGCCGACGAGTCCGAGCCGGGCACGTGCAAGGACATCCCGCTGATGATGGCCGCACCGCACTTCCTCATCGAGGGCGCGATCATCACCAGCTTCGCCATCGGCTCCGA
Organism: uncultured Janibacter sp.; assembly: GCA_964430615.1. Classification (GTDB taxonomy): domain Bacteria; phylum Actinomycetota; class Actinomycetes; order Actinomycetales; family Dermatophilaceae; genus Janibacter. Next base: position 18,825 of record CAYSGN010000044.1, read on the forward strand.
CAAGGCCTTCATCTACGTGCGCGGCGAGGTGGCCCACGTCTACCGCCGCCTGCTCAAGGCGGTGGAGGAGGCCTACGCGGCCGGCTACCTCGGCACGGACATCCTCGGGACCGGTTACGACCTCGACATCGTCATCCACGCCGGCGCCGGTGCCTACATCTGCGGTGAGGAGACCGCGCTGCTGGACTCCCTCGAGGGACGCCGCGGTCAGCCGCGTCTCAAGCCCCCCTTCCCGGCGGTCGCCGGCCTGTACTCGCGCCCGACCGTCGTCAACAACGTCGAGAGCATCGCCTCGGTCCCGCTCATCATCGGCCGGGGCGCGGAGTGGTTCTCGGACATGGGCACCGAGAAGTCCCAGGGTTTCGGGTTCTTCTCCCTCTCGGGCCACGTCAAGCACCCGGGTCAGTACGAGGCCCCGCTCGGGATCACCCTGCGGGAGCTGCTCGACATGGCCGGCGGCATGCGCGACCCGCAGAAGAAGCTGAAGTTCTGGACCCCGGGCGGCTCCTCCACCCCGATCTTCACGGCGGAGCACCTCGATGTACCGCTGGACTTCGAGTCGGTGGCCGCGAACGGGTCCATGCTCGGCACCCGCGCGCTCCAGATCTTCGACGAGTCCGTCTCGGTCGTGCGCGCGGTGACGCGGTGGAACGACTTCTACATGCACGAGTCCTGCGGCAAGTGCACCCCCTGCCGTGAGGGCACCTACTGGCTCGCCCAGATCCTGCACCGTCTCGAGGCGGGCCAGGGCACCCAGACCGATATCGACATGCTCGTCGACATCTGCGACAACATCCTCGGGCGGGCCTTCTGCGCGCTCGGTGACGGTGCCACGAGCCCGATCACCTCGGCCGTGAAGTACTTCCGCGAGGAGTTCGAGGCGGGCTGTCACACCCCGGCCGCCGAGCTCTTCCCGCCCGCCGACGCCACGCTCTTCCGCAAGGAGCAGAACCCGATGGTGACCGCATGACCGCCACTTCGTCCCCGGACGGGCAGCAGACGGCGCCGGAGCTGGTCAACCTGACCATCGACGGCATCCCCGTCTCGGTCCCGAAGAACACCCTCGTCATCCGGGCGGCCGAGGAGGCCGGGATCCAGATCCCGCGCTTCTGCGACCACCCGCTCCTCGACCCGGTCGGCGCCTGCCGCCAGTGCCTCGTCGAGGTCGCCATGCCGGACCGGGAGGGCAACGTCCGCCCGATGCCCAAGCCGCAGGCCAGCTGCACCATGACGGTCTCGGAGGGCATGCAGGTCGGTACCCAGACGAGCTCCCCGGTCGCGGACAAGGCCCAGCAGGGGATCATGGAGATGCTCCTGATCAACCACCCGCTGGACTGCCCCGTCTGCGACAAGGGCGGCGAGTGCCCGCTGCAGAACCAGGCGATGTCCAACGGCCGGGCGACCTCGCGCTTCGACGACGTCAAGCGGACCTACCCCAAGCCGATCAACATCTCCTCGCAGGTCCTCCTCGACCGGGACCGCTGCATCCTCTGCGCCCGGTGCACCCGCTTCTCCGCGCAGATCGCCGGCGACCCCTTCATCGAGCTCGTCGAGCGCGGCGCGCTCCAGCAGGTCGGCATCTACGAGGAGCAGCCCTTCGAGTCCTACTTCTCGGGCAACACCGTGCAGATCTGCCCCGTCGGGGCACTGACCGGTGCCGCCTACCGCTTCCGCTCGCGTCCGTTCGACCTGGTCTCGACGCCGGACGTCTGCGAGCACTGCGCCTCCGGCTGCTCGATCCGCACCGACCACCGCCGTGGCGCCGTGCTGCGTCGGATGAGCGGGAACAACCCGCTCGTCAACGAGGAGTGGAACTGCGACAAGGGCCGCTGGGCCTTCA
>CAYSGN010000045.1:0-20260 GCA_964430615.1 uncultured Janibacter sp.
GGCTCCTCGGTCGGCTCAGGGATCTCGCAGTCGTTGTCGTAGATCGCCTGACCCTCTTCGTCCCAGTTCTGGCCGGGGAAGCTGAAGGTCTCGCCCGTCTTCGGGTCCTCGTACTCGAACGGCGGGATGATGTCGGCCAGGTGGCCCTCGTCGGCACCCTCACCGGGGAGCTGGCCCTCCTTGAAGTCCCAGTTGGCGTGGCCCTTCGCGACCCCCACGTCTGACGGCGAGATCATGTTGTAGCCGTTGCCTGCGGTGTCCGGCGACCCGAGCGCGTGGCAGATGGTCACGTGATTCGCGGCGTTCTCGTTGTCGCTGCCGCCCGGGTCGGCGACGGCGATCGAGGTGCCGAGGACCGCGAGGCCCCCGGCTGCGAAGGCGGACGTGATGACACGCGTGTGGCGCTGCTGCATGCGGATATGTCCTCTCCCCTGTGCGCCGGCCTGGTGCCGCCGCATCGACGACTCAGCTCGCGGGCGCACGCGTCGCCGTCAGACGACAACGCGTGTCCCGCCCCCGGAGTCGGGACAAAACTTACCGATACTTGGGAAACAGCACAAGATCCCTGGACGAAGTCTGGGAGAAGCCGAAACTCCTCAACGTGGGCCGAGGTCCAGGGTGAACCCGGAGACGAGGACGAGCACGCCCAGGGTGACGAGCACGCCGATGTCTCCCGCGCGCCCACGCACGATCACTCCCCCGGCCTGCTCCGGGGGCAGGAAGACACGGATCGCGGCGGCGAGGAGCAACGTGCCCGCCAGGCTCACCGTGGCGCGCAGGATGTGGTCGGTCGCGACGAAGAGCAGGGCCACGACGAGCCCGGCGAGCACGAGCCACCACGCGCGCAGCGGGGCGACCTCCAGCGGCGGACGGGGCGAGCGCCCGCGCCCTTCGTCCTCGTCGTGCTCCTCGGGTGCCACGGACCGACCGTACGTCAGAGCGCGCGCTCGGCGGCCTCGACCACGTTGCGCAGCAGCAGCGCCCGCGTCATCGGGCCGACCCCGCCGGGGTTCGGGCTGACCCAGCCGGCCACGTCGGCGACGCCGGGGTCGACGTCCCCGGCGATCCGGCTCCTGCCGTCCGGCCCGGCGACCCGGCTGACGCCCACGTCGAGCACCGCGGCGCCCGGCTTGACCATGTCCGGGGTGATGATCCCCGGCTTCCCGGCCGCGGCGATGACGATGTCCGCCTGGCGCACCTCGGCGGCGAGGTCACGGGTCCCGGTGTGGCACAGGACGGGAGTGGCGTTCTCGCTGCGCCGGGTGAGGATCAGCCCGAGCGGACGGCCCACGGTGATCCCCCGGCCGACGACGGCGACGCGGGCGCCGTCGACGGGCACGTCGTGGCGGCGCAGCAGCTCGATGCAGCCCATGGGGGTGCACGGCAGCGGGGCCGGCTCGCCGAGCACCAGCCAGCCGAGGTTCGTCGGGTGGAGACCGTCGACGTCCTTCACGGGGTCGACCGCGGAGAGGATGGCGTTCTCGTCCAGGCCGGTCGGCTGCTGGACGAGGAAGCCCGTGCACGTCGGGTCCTCGTTGAGCTCCCGGACCACCGCGAGGACCTCCTCGAGGGTGGAGTCCGCAGGCAGGTCCTTGCGGATGCTCGTGATCCCGACCTCAGCGCAGTCCTTGTGCTTGGCGTTGACGTACCACGTCGAGCCGGGGTCGTCCCCGACGAGGACGGTGCCGAGCCCGGGCGTGACCCCGCGCTCCTTGAGCACGGCCACCCGCTCCCGCAGCTCCTCCTTGATCGTCGCGAGGATCGCCTTGCCATCGAGAATCTGTGCGCTCACGCGGTCATCCTTCCTGCTCGCCGGCCGGTCTCAGTGCGCGAAGTGGCGCGTGCCGGTGAAGTACATCGTCACGCCGGCCTCGCGGGCCGCCTCGACGACCTCGGCATCGCGCTTCGAGCCGCCGGGGGCGACGACCGCACGCACGCCCGCGTCGAGGAGCACCTGCAGCCCGTCGGCGAAGGGGAAGAAGGCGTCCGAGGCGGCGACCGCCCCCTGCGCCCGCTCCTGCCCGGCGCGGCTCACCGCGAGGTGGCAGGAGTCGACCCGGTTGACCTGCCCCATGCCGATGCCCACGGAGGCCGCATCCTGGGCGAGCAGGATGGCGTTGGACTTGGTCGCCCGCACCGCACGCCAGGCGAAGGCGAGGTCGGCGAGGGTCTGCTCGTCGGCGGCCTCGCCGGTGACGAGGGTCCAGCGCGTCGGGTCGTCGCCGTGCCCCTGGGTCGGTGCCTCGTCCTCCCCCGTCGCCACGACGGCGTCGATCGCGTCGCGGTCCTGGACGAGGAGGCCGCCGGAGATCGGGCGCACCTCCACCCCCTTCGGGCTGGGGGTGGGCACGCGCAGCAGCCGGCGGTTCTTCTTCTCGCGCAGGATCGTCAGGGCGTCCTCGTCGAAGTCCGGGGCGATGACGACCTCGGAGAAGGTGTCGTTCAGGGCGGTGGCCATCGCTGCGGTCACCGGACGGTTGCTCGCGACGATGCCACCGTAGGCCGAGACCGGGTCGCACGCGTGCGCCCGCTCGTAGGCGACCTCGATGCTCTCCCCGACGGCGATGCCGCAGGGGTTGGCGTGCTTGATGATCGCGACCGTCGGCTGGTCGCTGTGGTCGTGGGCGGCACGCAGCGCGGCGTCACCGTCGACGTAGTTGTTGTAGGACATCTCCTTGCCGTGCAGCTGCTCGGCCTGGGCCAGCCCGGTCTCGGTGTCGGAGACGTAGAGAGCTGCCCGCTGGTGCGGGTTCTCCCCGTAGCGCAGCGCCCGCTCGCGCGTCCACGTCCCGCCGACCTGGGCGTCGAAGCCCGTGCCGTCACCCGTGTCGGCGATCGTGCCGGCCATCCAGTCGGCCACGGCGACGTCGTAGCGCGCGGTGTGCCCGAAGGCCTCGGTCGCGAGGCGCTGACGCTGCTCGAGGGTGAAGCCCCCGCCGCGCACCGCGTCGAGCACCTCGCCGTAGCTCGCGGGGTCGGTGACGACCGCGACCGAGGCGTGGTTCTTCGCCGCGGCGCGGACCATCGTCGGGCCGCCGATGTCGATCTTCTCGATGCAGTCCTCGACGGAGGCGCCGGAGGCGACGGTCTCGGCGAAGGGGTAGAGGTTGACGACGACGAGGTCGAAGGGGGCGACCTCGAGCTCCTGGAGCTGGCGCACGTGGTCGGGCAGGCGGGTGTCGGCGAGGATGCCCGCGTGGACCCGGGGGTGGAGGGTCTTGACCCGGCCGTCGAGGCACTCCGGGAAGCCGGTGAGCTCCTCCACCTTCGTCACCGGGAGCCCGAGCCCCTCGATCGCGGCCGCGGACCCGCCGGTGGAGACGAGCTCGACCCCGGCCCCGGACAGACCCCGGACGAGGTCCTCCAGGCCGGTCTTGTCGAAGACGGAGACGAGGGCGCGGGCGACGGGACGACGTTCGGTCACTTCTGGGTGCTCCTGGTTCGCTGTTACGGCGGCGATGCACCCAGGCGGGCGATGCATCCCGACTCCACTCCCCGGTGGTGACCCACCTGCGCCAGTCGTGTGCGGCGCTCAGTCTATGCCGGTGGCCGGTGGGCCAGCCAATCAGCCGATCCGGCAGCGTCGGCCCTCGACGCGCCAGCCGCGGGTGGCCATCCCGGTGACGACGTCGACGAGCATGGCCCGCTCGACGACCTTGATCCGCTCGTGCAGGCTCTCCTCGGTGTCCTCGTCGCGGACCTCGACGACCCGCTGCTCGATGATCGGCCCCGTGTCCACGCCGGCGTCGACGAGGTGGGCCGTGGAGCCGGTCACCCGTACCCCGTGGGCCAGCGCGTCGCGCACCCCGTGCGCACCGGGGAAGGAGGGCAGCAGCGCCGGGTGGGTGTTGAGCACGGTGTGCTCGAGGACCCGGGGTCCGAGGATCTTCATGAAGCCCGCCGTGACGACGAGGTCGGGCCGGTGCTCGGCGACGCGCGCCGCCAGCGCCTCGTCCCAGGTCTCCCGGTCCGGGTGGTCGCCGATCCGCTCGACGAAGGTGGGCACGCCGGCCGCCTCCGCACGCTCCAGCCCGACGATGCCGGGCCGGTCCGCGCCGACCGCGACGACCTGTGCGGGCAGGGATCCCGCGGCCCCGGCGTCGAGGAGGGCCTGGAGGAGGGTGCCGGAGCCGGAGACGAGGACGACGAGACGAAGGGGGGCGCTCACGGCGGCGAGTCTAGGTCGCGCCCGGCGACGACACGGCGTGTGCCGGCTCCGAGGTCTCTGCAGGAGGCGGCACCCGCCGCCGGGAGGAGAGGATCCGTCGGCCGCTGCGGGGCCACCGCGCCGGCGGCGTCAGCGGCGCAGCTGCCACCAGTCGCGCACGAGGACCACCGCGGCCCCGAGGCCGAGCTCGAGGACGAGCACCCACGCCAGCCGCACCGCCGGCACGCCGAGGTCGGAGAGCCGGGCCCCACCGAGCGAGCCACCGCCGATGCCGTCGAGGAGCGCGGTGCCGAGCGCGGCGATGACCACGGCGGCGGCCACGACCCGCACCTTCGTGGGCGTCGTGGCCAGCCGGGGCACCCGCCGGAGCGCCCGCCTGGCGACCAGCGCGCCGACGAGCAGGGGCAGGAGCACGAGCAGGTGGGTCGCCCAGGGCAGGGCGCCGGGCTGGGGCTGCGCGGCCAGCACCGGGACCATCGGCAGCACGTCGGCCTCGGCCCCGGACCACGTGGTGCTGGCCCCCTGCGCGGTGGAGAAGCCGGGCCCGGCGGCGAAGGAGAGGCCCCAGATCCCGAAGTTCGGCGCGAGCAGGGTCTGGACGACGACGAGGACGAGGCCACCGAGGAAGCCGGCCTCGAGCGTGGACTGGATGTGGGTGACCCGGTCGAGGTTCGCGACGAGGGCGGTCCCGGCGACGAGGCAGCCGGCGGCGAGCGCGGCGCCGACCCCCTCCAGGCCGGGGCGGAGCGCGCGGGCGACCGACACCGGGAGCCGCCCAAGCTCGTCGGCCACCCGCTCGGGCAGCCCGTGGACGAGACCGAGCGCGAGGGCGGGCAGCAGGAGCAGGGGGACCGGCAGCGACAGCCAGACGGGTCCGAGGGGCGCCAGCAGCCCGAGGAGCACGGCGACCAGGCCGGTGGCCGCATACCCACCCAACCAGGCCCCCTGGAGACGCAGCTCGGGCACCTCGGGCAGACCGCGGCGCGCACCGAACCACGCGAGGAGCAGCAGCAGGGCGAGGCCGAGGAGGGGCGTGAAGGCGAGCGTGCCGGCCCCCAGCGACAGCCGGGCGCCGCCGAGGACGAGCCAGCTGAGGGCACCCGTCCCGAGGGCGTCCCCGACCCCGGCGCCCGCCCGGGGCACCGCGAGCATGCCGAGCAGGAGGAGCAGGAGGCAGGCTCCGAGGCCGGCGGCGGCCGTGGCCGCCCCCGCTCCCGCGGCCCGCAGGAGGCGGCCCTGGCCGCTCCCTTCGTCCACCCGGGTCGCCGAGCGGAGCAGATCGATCACCGTCACGCCCCCATGATCCCCGACATCCGCTCCGCACCGGATGCCGACAAGCCGTACCGTCGTGAAGAATTCCGCGGAGTGAGGCAACCTTCGGCCCCGCCGAGACGTCTGGAGGGTTGGATGAAGGGAGGAGGACTGTCGGCGGCGGCCGAATTCGACGACTTCTACCGGGCCACCGCCCCGCGCGTGGTCCATGTCGTCTACGCAGCCACCGGCGACCTCGAGCTCGCCCGGGACTCCACCCAAGAGGCCTACGCCCGGGCGTGGCAGCGCTGGGAGCAGGTGCGGGCCGCCGACGAACCACTGGCATGGGTGCGCACCGTCGCCCGACGTATCGCCATCTCCGCCTGGCGCAAGGACACCAACCGGCGTCGGGCGATGGAGAGACACGGCCCGACGCACGCCCCCGCCCCACCGGACGAGACCCGGGTCGCCGTCGTCGAGGCGCTGCGCCTCCTCGGCCCGGAGGTACGCGAGACGCTCGCCCTGCACTACATCGCCGACCTGTCGATCCAGGAGATCGCCCAGCAGACCGGGGCACCCCCCGGCACCATCAAGGCCCGCCTGCACCGGGGCCGTCGCCAGCTCGCCACGTTGCTCGACCCGAAGGAGGCCCCCCATGACTGACCAGCAGCCCTGGGGCCCCGACGACGAGCTCGTCCGGCGCGCGCTGGCCTCCCTCGGGGAGGACGTCGACGCGATGCCGCTCGCGGAGCCGGAGGCCGTGCGCGAGATGGGCGCGAAGGGGGAGGTGACCCACCTGCCCTCCCGGCGCCACAGGGCACTCGGGATGGTCGCCGGCGTGGCGGCCGCCGGTCTGGTGGCCGCGGGTGCGGGCTTCCTCACCTGGAACGGCAGCACCGTGGCGCCCCCGTCGACCTCGTCGACCCTCGGGGAGAACCCACCGCCTCCCTCCCCCGCCAGGAGCTCCACCGGGCAGGAGGACCTCGTCGTGCTCGACGCGCGTGACTGGGCGGGCGCGCTGCGGCGGCCCGTGCCGGCGACGCTCACCCCGTCCACGGCGAAGGGGGCCTGCTTCACCCCGAGCGAGGACGCGTCCTGGGAGCACCGGGTGGCCCGCCTGGCCGACGGCCAGGACATCGGCCGGCAGTGGGTCGGCACCGCGCAGAAGGGTGACGGCGGGATGCGTGAGGCCGTCGACGCAGCGGTCGCGGACTGCGACGCCGCCGTGCAGGGCGGCGGCGAGCTCGGCGACGGCAGCCACCGGATCTGGCGGGTCGACTCCGGCGAGGCCGGCGCGCAGTGGTGGGTCGAGGTCCGCCGCGGCGACCAGCTGTCCCTGCTGACCTTCACCGAGCGGGACGGGCGACGTCACACCGAGCAGGACGCGCGCCGCCTGGCGCGTGCCGTCCTCGGTGATGTCGACCTGGCCACCCGGACGGCCGACCCGACGAGCGCATCGCCGACGTCGGCCGAGGACGGCACCGGCACCGAGGGCGATGACGACTCGAGCGCCCCGAGCGGCACGACGACGAGCGCCGCCCCGGAGCCGACGAGCACCGCGGCGCCCTCGGGCACCCGGACCGTGCCGCCGGAGCCCTCCGACACCGGGCGCACCCCCGGATCCGGGACGGGCACCGGCCCGGGCTCGGGCACCTCCTCGGGCTCGGCCACCTCGACCTCCTCGCCGAGCGAGAGCAGCAGCGAGCCGAGCGAGAGCTCCTCGACGAGCAGCGGGCGGCCACGAGAGGTCGTCCTGCCGGGACGCCACTACGTCGACGCGGGCGAGTGGGCCTCCCCCGCCCTCACCGGCGGCGCCGCCACGTACCAGGGGCCGGTCGAGATGGAGGGCAGCTCCCGCTTCACGCAGTGCACCTCCGCGGACGGCGAGGACCGCATCGGTGCGATCGGGATCCGCTCCGGGCCCGGCGGGGCGAACTACTTCGGGCAGCAGTGGGTGCTCGTCACCGACGATGCCGCGGAGCGCTACTCCGAGCTGCTCGAGGGGCTGCGCAGCGGCTGCACCGGCGGGAGGCTCACCCCGCTCGGGCAGAACGTCTTCCGCGCCGAGAGCGGGGACCTCGTCGAGTACATCGGGGTGACCCGGACCAGCGCGGGCGTGACCGTGCTCGAGCTGAGTGAGGCGCCGACGGCACCGGAGCCGCTCACCGACGACGTGGCGCTCACCGAGATGGGCCGCCTGCTCGGGATGGCCTCGGGGCGATGACGGGGCCGGCGGGCCGCCGCGCAGGGCAGCGCCGACCCGGGAGCAGGGGGGTCGACCGGGTCGGCGCTGTAGCCGTCATCGTAAAGGAACGGTAAGGCCAGGTCACGGCCTGGCTTCGCTCATTTTGTGAACTTTTCGTGACCGGGCTCCTTCACGGTCTCGCTCAGGCCCGCAGGGACCGGAGCGTGCGCGCCGTGGCGACCGCCGCCTCGGCCGCCTCGCGGCCCTTGTCCTCCCTGGAGCCCGGCAGGCCGGCCCGGTCGAGGGCCTGCTCCTCGGTGTCGCAGGTGAGCACCCCGAAGCCGACCGGCACCCCGGTGTCCAGCGCCACCCGGGAGAGCCCGTCGGTCGCGGCGGCGCACACGTAGTCGAAGTGCGGTGTCCCGCCCCGGACGATCACGCCGAGGGCGACCACGGCGTCGTGGGTGCGGGCCAGCTGCGCCGCCACGAGGGGCAGCTCGAAGCTCCCCGCGACGCGGACGACCTGCGGCTGGATGCCGGCCTCGACGAGGGCGCCCTCCGCTCCCCCGACGAGCCCGTCCATGACCGTCGTGTGCCAGCTCGAGGCGACGACGGCGACCGTGAGGTCGCTCGCGTCGCCGATGTCCATGCTCGGTGCTCCGTGCCCACTCATCGGTGGCTCCCTTCGTCGGTGTCCGGCAGCCACGGGAGGTCGTGGCCCATCCGGTCTCGCTTCGTGCGCAGGTAGCGCAGGTTGTCGGCGGTGACGCCCGCGGCGAGCGGCACCCGGTCGGCGACGTCGATGCCCAGGGCGCTCAGCGCCGTGACCTTGTCCGGGTTGTTGCTCAGCAGCCGCACCCGGCCGATGCCGAGGTCGCGCAGGATCTGCGCGGCGTGGGTGTAGTCGCGGGCGTCGACCGGCAGGCCGAGACGGGTGTTCGCATCGACCGTGTCCGCCCCGGCGTCCTGCTGGGCGTAGGCCCGCAGCTTCTCGACGAGGCCGATCCCCCGCCCTTCGTGCCCTCGGACGTAGACGATGATGCCGGCACCGGCCTCGACGATCTGCTGCTGGGCCGCCTCCAGCTGGGGGCCGCAGTCGCAGCGCGCCGAGCCGAGCACGTCACCGGTGAGGCACTCGCTGTGCACCCGCACCAGCGGCGTGCCGTCCGTCGGGTCGCCGTGGACGAGGGCGATGTGCTCGCTGCCGTCGACCCCGCTGCGGTAGGCGTGCGCGACGAACTCCCCGTGCCCCGTGGGCAGTCGGGTGCTCACCACCCGCTCGACGAGGGCCTCGGTGCGCCGGCGCAGGTCGACGAGGTCGGCGATGCTCACCAGCGCCCACCCGCGCTCGTCGGCCAGGCGGCGCAGCGAGGGCAGCCGGGCCATCGAGCCGTCCTCCTCGACGATCTCGCAGATGACCCCGGCGGGGGCGCGTCCCGCCATCCGGCAGAGGTCCACCGCCGCCTCGGTGTGGCCGCGGCGCTCGAGCACACCGCCGGCGCGTGCCCGCAGCGGGAAGACGTGCCCCGGTCGGGCGAGGTCCCCGCGCATCGTCCGGGGGTCGGCGAGCAGCCGGGCGGTCCGCGCCCGGTCCGCCGCGCTGATGCCCGTGGTCACCCCGGTGCGCGCGTCGACGGAGACGGTGTAGGCGGTGCCCTTGGAGTCCTCGTTGACCCGGGTCATCGGCGGCAGCGCGAGCCGGTCGAGCTCCTCACCGGTCATCGCGACGCAGATGACGCCGCTGCCCAGGCGCACGGTCAGCCCCATGAGCTCGTCGGTCGCCGCGTCCGCGGCGAAGATGATGTCGCCCTCGTTCTCCCGGTCGGCGTCGTCGACGACGAGCACGGGCCGGCCGACCCGGATCTCCTGGACGGCCCGCTCCACCGGGTCGAGCATCGAGCGGTCCTGGGTGATCATCGGGCCACCTCCGCGCCGAGGGTCAGCGATCGCCGGACGTACTTGCCGATGACGTCGACCTCGACGTTGACCCGCTCGCCGACGCCCTTGTGCCCGAGCGTGGTCAGCTCCATCGTCGTCGGGATGAGGGCGACCTCGACGTGCTCCTCCCCCACCTCGGTGAGCGTGAGGCTCACCCCGTCGAGGCAGATCGATCCCTTCTCCACGACGAAGGGGGCCAGCTCCCGCGGGAGGTCCAGGCGCACCACCTCCCACCGCTCGCCGGGCACGCGCCCCGCGATGGTCGCGACCCCGTCGACGTGCCCCTGGACGAGGTGGCCGTCGAGCCGGGAGCCGAGGACCATCGCGCGCTCGAGGTTGACCCGGTCCCCGCGTGCGAGGTCACCGAGAGCGCTGCGGCGCAGGCTCTCGGCCATGACGTCGAAGGTGACCTCCTCCCCCGTCGGGTCGGGGTCGGTGACGGTCAGGCACACGCCGTTGACCGCGATCGAGGCCCCGTGGGTGGCGTCGGTCGTGGCGACCCGGCCCCGGACCGTGATCCGGCTGGAGTCGCCCAGCTCCTCGATGGCGACGACCTCGCCGAGCTCCTCGATGATCCCGGTGAACATCAGCTGTCCTTCCTGACGGCGGCGGTGATGGCGACGTCGTCGCCGAGGCGGACGACGTCGGTGGTGACGAGGCGCAGCGCCTCGGTGATCGTGGTGATGCCCGCGTCCTGGAGGGCGGGGGTGCCGGCGCCGAGCAGCGTCGGGGAGATGTGCGCGACGACCTCGTCCACGAGGCCGGCGGCCACGAAGGACCCGGCGAGACGCGCACCCCCTTCGAGCAGCACCGAGCGCATCCCGCGCTCGTGCAGCCCGGCGAGCACCTCCTCGAGGTCCAGCCCGCCGAGCGCCGCCCGATGTCCGTGAGGACGGCTCCGCGCGGGGCCCCCCTCGCGGACCCCGAGCGGGGTCCGGCGCGGGTGCGGGGCGTCGAGCGAGGTGCGCGGGACCCGGAGGACGTCGACGCCCGCGGCGGTGAGGCGGGTGGTGTCGGCCTCGAGGGCGACCACGACGAGGCTGGCGGCGGCGTCGTCGAGCACCCGGGCGGTCAGCGGGATCTCGGCGCGCGGGTCGAGGACGACGCGCAGCGGCTGCGGGGCGTGCGGGAGGTCCCGCACGGCCAGGTGGGGGTCGTCGGCCCGCAGCGTGCCGGTACCGACGAGCACGGCGTCCCGCTCCGCACGAAGGGAGTGCACCGCCCGCCGGGCCCCGGGCCCGGTGATCCAGCGGCTGGTGCCGTCGGCCGCGGCGGTACGCCCGTCGAGGGTGCTCGCGAGCTTCCACGTGACGAAGGGGCGAGCGGTCACCGCGGCGTGCAGCCAGGCCCGGTTGACGTGCGCGGCGGCGTCGTGGCCGACGCCGACGAGGACCTCGACCCCGGCGGCGCGCAGCTCGGCCACCCCGCCGCCGGCCGCGTCCGTCGGGTCCTCGACGGCGACGACGACCCGGGCGATGCCGGCCTCGATGAGCGCGCGGGTGCACGGCCCGGTCCGGCCGGTGTGCCGGCAGGGTTCGAGGGTGACGACGGCGGTCCCGTCCCGGGCGCGGTCCCCGGCGCGGGTGAGGGCCTCGACCTCGGCGTGCGGGCCACCGGCACGCTCGTGCAGTCCCTCGCCCACGACGCGCCCTCCGGCATCGAGGACGACGCAGCCGACGACGGGGTTGGGGCGGGTACGGCCGAGACCGCGGGCGGCGAGCGCGACGGCACGCTCCATCGCCGCGTCGATGCCGATCGGCTGGCTGCTCATCTGCCCTCTCCGTGCTCGGTACACGAGCCCGGACGGGGCGAAGGGAGGTACGCCCGAGGGCGACGACGGCACCGGGGCGGGCCCGGCCCGGGACGAGCCGCCGGCCCGCTGGGGGCGACGGCACGACCCGCCGTCGCGTGCTGCCTCCCATCCGGACTCTCACCGTCGGTGCTGGAGTTCCACCAGCTCGGCCCGGCCTCGTGGAGGACGGGTTCGCGGACTGTCACCGCCGGCTCGGAATTTCACCGACCCCGGAGCACGCGTACGACTGCTCGTACGCGTGGCAGTCTACGCCAGCCGCTCACCCGGCTCCCGCCGCGTGTGGCGGCCCCCACGTCACCGCGAGGCGAAGACCTGCAGACGCTCGTAGCTGCCGTTGAAGACGTTCTGGTCGATCGGCGAGTCCGTGTACTGCCAGAAGGTGTGCCAGCCCCACCCGGAGGGCAGGCTCCCCGGCGTCGAGGCGTAGCGGGCCAGCCACAGCGGCGACTTCTCGGTGATGTCCGGGGCGGAGCCGACGCACTGGTCCCACCAGCTCGTGGCGGTGTAGATGACCGGGTAGCGGCCGGTGCGGGCCTCGTAGCGCTCGATGAAGGCGCTGATCCAGGAGCGCATCTGCGAGGGGGTCTTGCCGTAGCAGGTGGCGTCGCTGTAGGGGTTCCACTCCATGTCGAGCGCGCCCGGCAGGGTCTTGCCGTCGGCCGACCAGCCGCCCCCGTTCTCGAGGAAGTGGTCCGCCTGGGCGGCGCCGCCGGAGGTGCTCGGGTTCGCGAAGTGGTAGGCCCCGCGGATCATCCCCGCCTTGTAGGAGCCGTTGTACTGCTGGGCGAAGTAGGGGTTGGTGTAGCCGGTGCTCTCGGTCGCCTTGACGTAGGCGAAGCGCTTGCCGTTCGCCCGCTGGGCGCTCCAGTCGACGTTGCCCTGATGGCTGGAGACGTCGATGCCCGGGACCCCGGACGCCGCCGCGTCGCTGTCGGAGCTGCGCTCGGCGGCGGAGCGCTCGTCCTTCATCGACCAGCCCATCTCGGCCTCGCCGGGGCGCGGCTTCGTGGTCTCGTCGGTGGTCGTGGCGCCGGCACCGGTGGCACCGGTGAGCGCCAGGGCGAGGGTGACCGCGGCGAGGGCGGACATGCGGAGCATGGGGGTCCTCCTTCAGGGGTGGATGGGCCCGGCAGGGGTTCGCAGGGGCGCCCGCGACGCTAGAGGGCCAAGGTGTCCACGAGGCAAGGATCGTCTCCAGGCTTCGTCCGGGTTCGTCAAAGACCTTCCGGCACAACGCGAAGGGGGCCGACGACCCGTGGTCGTCGGCCCCCTTCGCGTGGGGTGTCAGGTGATCACATGCCCTGACCCTGCATGATCTCGCGCATCAGCTCCGCGGTCTCGGACGGCGTCTTGCCGACCTTGACGCCGGCGGCCTCGAGGGCCTCCTTCTTCGCGGCGGCCGTGCCGGAGGAGCCGGAGACGATGGCGCCGGCGTGGCCCATGGTCTTGCCCTCCGGGGCGGTGAAGCCGGCGACGTAACCGACGACCGGCTTGCTGACGTGCTCCTTGATGTAGTCCGCGGCGCGCTCCTCGGCGTCGCCACCGATCTCGCCGATCATGACGATGGCGTCGGTCTCGGGGTCCTTCTCGAAGGCCTCGAGGCAGTCGATGTGCGTGGTCCCGATGACCGGGTCGCCACCGATGCCGACGGCGGTGGAGAAGCCGAACTCACGCAGCTCGTACATCATCTGGTAGGTCAGCGTGCCGGACTTGGACACCAGGCCGATACGGCCGGCGCCGGCGATGTTCGCCGGGATGATCCCCGCGTTGGACTGGCCGGGGCTGATCAGGCCGGGGCAGTTCGGGCCGATGATCCGGGTCTGCTTGCCCTTGGAGTAGTTGTAGAACTCCGCGGAGTCCTTGACCGCGATGCCCTCGGTGATGACGACCACGAGCGGGATCTCGGCGTCGATGGCCTCGACGACGGCGGCCTTGGCGAAGGCCGGCGGGACGAAGAGGACGGAGACGTCGGCGCCGGTCTCCTTCATCGCCTCGGCGACGGTGCCGAAGACGGGGATCGACTCGCCCGAGGGGAAGTCGACGGTCTGGCCGGCCTTCTTGGGGTTGACGCCGCCCACGACGTTGGTGCCGGAGGCGAGCATGCGCGTGGTGTGCTTCATGCCCTCCGAGCCGGTCATGCCCTGGACGATGACCTTGGAGTCATTGGTGAGGAAGATTGCCATGTCTGTTCTCTACGTCCTTTACTTCGCGGCCAGCTCGGCGGCCTTGCGGGCGGCACCGTCCATCGTGTCCTCGATCGACACGAGCGGGTGGTTGAACTCGGCGAGGATGCGGCGACCCTCGTCGACGTTGTTGCCGTCCAGCCGGACGACGAGCGGCTTGGTGGCGCCCTCGCCGAGGGTCTTGAGCGCACCGACGATGCCGTCGGCCACCGCGTCGCACGCGGTGATCCCGCCGAAGACGTTGACGAAGACGGCCTTGACCTGCTCGTCCCCGAGGATGACGTCCAGACCGTTGGCCATGACCTCCGCGGAGGCACCGCCACCGATGTCGAGGAAGTTGGCCGGCTTGGCCTTGCCGCCGGTGTGGTCCTCGCCGGCGTAGGCGACGACGTCCAGGGTGCTCATGACGAGCCCGGCGCCGTTGCCGATGATGCCGACGTTGCCGTCGAGCTTGACGTAGTTGAGGTCCTTCGCCTTGGCCTTGGCCTCCAGCGGGTCGGCCGCGGCCTTGTCCTCGAGGGCGGCGTGGTCTGGCTGGCGGAAGTCGGCGTTGCCGTCGAGGGTGACCTTGCCGTCGAGGGCGATGATCTCGCCCTGCTCGGTCTTCACGAGCGGGTTGACCTCGACGAGCGTCGCGTCCTCCTCGCTGTAGACGGTCCACAGGGTCTTGAGCACGTCGGCGATCTTGGCCTGGTCCGCCTCGGCGAAGCCGGCCGCCTGGACGATCTCGGTGGCCTTGGCGTCGTCGATGCCGACGTTCGGGTCGACCTCGATGCGCGCGAGGGCCTCCGGGCGCTCCACGGCGAGCTGCTCGATCTCCATGCCGCCCTCCTTGGAGCACATGGCGAGGTAGGAGCGGTTGGCCCGGTCGAGCAGGATCGAGAAGTAGTACTCCTCGGCGATCTGGGCGCCCTGGGCGATCATGACCTGGTGGACCGTGTGGCCCTTGATGTCCATGCCCAGGATGGCCTCGGCGTGCGACTCGGCCTCGTCGAGGGTCTTGGCGACCTTGACGCCACCGGCCTTGCCGCGCCCACCGGTCTTGACCTGCGCCTTGACGACCGTGACGCCACCGCTGGCGGCTCCGATCTTCTCGGCGGCGGCGCGCGCCTCCTGCGGAGTGGTGGCGACCGCCCCGGCCAGGACCGGGACGCCGTGCTTCTCGAACACGTCACGTGCTTGGTACTCGAAGAGATCCACGAGGGTGATTCCGTCCTTGCTGTGGTAACGGGGGTGCAGGCCAGACACTATCCCTTCGTCACCCGGCCCGGCACGTCCGGCCCCTCGCCGATCGCGGCGTGGGACCCGATGACAGGTTCATCACGATGGTCGGGTCCCAACGCCCTCCGGACCCGATCGCATGGTTACTCTGCGGTCACCATGGTTACCCAGCAGCACCCCGTGCCCGCGGTCGACGAGGACCGCGCCGACCCCGGGACGAGCCCCTCGCTGCGCAGCGGCGTGTGTCGCCAGCTGCGCCGGATGGCGACCGTCCAGGCGCTGGCCTTCGCCGCGGTGGAGGTCGTCTGGGGCACGACCCACATCTCGCTCTACCCCCTGGGCACCCGTGCCCCGAAGCGCGGTCTCGTCGGCCACACCTACAGCCTCGAGCACCTGACCCCGCTCCAGCGCGGCATGCACGTGGCGGCCGGCACCGAGCTCGGGACCCCGATCCTGCTGCTGCACGGGTTCGCCGACAACCACTCGATCTTCGCCCTGCTCCGCCGTGGCCTGCTGCGCCGCGGCTTCAACCGGGTGTTCGCGATGAACTACTCGATCCGCACCCGGGACGTGCGCACCGCGGCCGCCCAGCTGGCCGAGGAGGTCGAGCAGATCTGCGAGGAGACCGGCTACGAGCGGATCCACATCGTCGCCCACAGTCTCGGCGGGCTCGTCGCCCGGTACTACGTCACCCGGCTCGGCGGTGACGAGCGGGTGCACACCCTCGTCACGCTCGGGTCGCCGCACCACGGCTCGCTCATGGCCCACCTGCTGCCGACGCCGCTGACCCGTCAGCTGCGGCCGAACAGCCCGCTCATGCGTGACCTCAACGCCCCCGCGCCAGGGTGCCGCACCCGGATCATCTCCTTCTGGTCCGACACCGACGAGGCCGTCGTGCCCGCGACGAACGCCCGCCTGCACCAGGACGGGGTCGACATCACCAATGTCGAGCTGCACGGGGTCGGGCACCTCTCCCTGCCGATCCTGCCCTCCGTGGCCCACCGCATCTCCACGAGCCTGGTCCAGCTGGACACCGAGGGCTCCCCCACCGCCTCCGTCACGGACATCACCCAGCGGATCTCCGAGGCGCGCTGACCGGTCGGGGCGGAGCGCCGGGCCCACTCGGCCGAGGCTCGCGAGCCCGGACGGTCGGGTCGAGGTATCCGGGGACCGGACAGCCGGGCGCTGGTAGCTCGACCCGCCCTAGAGCTTCTCGAGCGGGGCGTAGCGCAGCAGCAGCCGCTTGATCCCGTCGTCGCCGCCGAAGTCGACGTGGGCCATCGCCTTCTCCCCTTCGCCCTCGACCCGGACGACCGTGCCCAGGCCGAAGCTGTCGTGGGTGACCTTGTCCCCCGCGTCGAGCGCGATGACCGGCCGGTTGCCCGGGGACCGCACGCCGGGACGGGCCGCCAGACGGGCGACGGCGGGCTGACGGCCGGCGCCCGGCCGGGTCGGCCCGACCTTCGGGCCGGTGCGCTCCCAGCGCACGAGCTCGTCGGGGATCTCGTCGAGGAAGCGCGAGGCCGGGTTGTACTGCGGGGCGCCGAACGCGCTGCGCACGGACGCCCGGGAGAGGTGGAGCCGCTCCCGTGCCCGGGTGATGCCGACATACGCCAGCCGGCGCTCCTCCTCGAGCTCGACCTGGTCGCCGAGGCTGCGCTGGTGGGGGAAGGTGCCGTCCTCGAGGCCGGTGAGGAAGACGACGGGGAACTCCAGCCCCTTCGCCGTGTGCAGCGTCATCAGGGTGACCACGCCGCCGTCGTCGCCGTCCTCCCCGTCCGGGATCTCGTCCGCGTCGGCGACGAGGCTGACCTGCTCGAGGAAGTCGTCGAGGCTGACGACCTCTCCGGTCGCCTCGCGGGTGGCGTCGAACTCGCGAGCGACCCCGACGAGCTCGGCGAGGTTCTCCAACCGGGTCTCGTCCTGCGGGTCGCGACTGGCCTGGAGCTCGGCGACGTAGCCGGTGCGGTCGAGGACGGCCTCGAGCAGGTCGCCGATGCCGGCGCCCTCGTCACGCAGGTCGCGCAGCCCCTCGAGGAGGGTGGTGAAGCCGCGGATCGCGGTGACCGAGCGGGTGGCGATGCCGGGGGCGTCCTCCGGGCGTCCGAGCGCCGCGACGAAGGGGATCCGCTCCCGCTCCGCGAGCTGGGCCACCGTGGCCTGGGCCCGGTCGCCGATGCCCCGCTTGGGCACGTTGAGGATCCGGCGCAGGTTGACGTCGTCGACCGGGTTGGCGATGACGTGCAGGTAGGCCAGCGCGTCCTTGACCTCGCGGCGCTCGTAGAAGCGGGTGCCGCCGACCACCTTGTACGGCAGGCCGACCCGGACGAAGACCTCCTCGATGGCCCGGGACTGGGCATTGGTGCGGTAGAAGACCGCGACGTCCCGGGGCCGGACCCCGTGCTCGTCCTGGAGGTCGTCGATCGTCGTCGCGATGAACGAGGCCTCGTCGTGCTCGTTGTCCCCGACGTACCCGACGACCGGCTCGCCGGAGCCGGCCTGGGTCCACAGGTCCTTCTTCCGGCGGGACTCGTTGCGCTCGATGACCGCGTTGGCCGCGGTGAGGATCGTCTGGGTCGAGCGGTAGTTCTGCTCCAGCAGGATCGTGCGCGCGTCCGGGTAGTCCTCCTCGAACTCGATGATGTTGCGGATCGAGGCACCGCGGAAGGCGTAGATCGACTGGTCCGCGTCACCGACGACGACGAGGTCGCTCGGCTCGACGGCCTTGGGGTCGCGCTGCGCCGGGTCGTCGGTGCCGCCGACGAGCTCACGGATCAGCTGGTACTGCGCGTGGTTGGTGTCCTGGTACTCGTCGACGAGCACGTGGCGGAAGCGGCGCCGGTAGTGCTCGGAGACGTCCGGGAAGGCCTGCAGCATGTGCACCGTCGTCATGATGATGTCGTCGAAGTCGAGCGCGTTGGCCTGCCGCAGCCGGCGCTGGTACTCGGTGTAGACCTCGGCGAGCACCTTCTCCTGGTGGGTGCCGCCCGGGTCCTGCGCGTCCTCGTCGCCGGCGACCCGGCGGGCGAACTCCTCCTCGTCGACCAGCTCGTTCTTGAGGTTGCTGATCTGGTGGGCGAAGGAGCGGGGACGGTAGCGCTTGGGGTCCAGGTCGAGGTCACGCATGACGAGCGAGACGAGACGCTGGCTGTCGGCCGCGTCGTAGATCGAGAAGGTGCTCTTCATCCCGACCTTCGTCGCCTCACGGCGCAGGATCCGCACGCAGGCCGAGTGGAAGGTCATCACCCACATCGCCCGCGCCCGGGGACCGACGAGCTCCTCGACCCGCTCGCGCATCTCCGCGGCGGCCTTGTTCGTGAAGGTGATCGCGAGGATCTGGCCCGGCTGGACCCCCTTCGCCCCGAGGAGATGGGCGATGCGGTGGGTGAGCACGCGGGTCTTGCCGGAGCCGGCACCGGCGACGATGAGGAGGGGGCCGCCGTCGTGCAGCACGGCCTCCCGCTGGGCGTCGTTGAGCCCGGCGACGAGCTCCTCCGGGTCGAGCGCGGACGTGGCGTGGTGCGGTGCGTGCGCCGCCCGGGTCGGGCCCTCGTCGGACATCGCCCACGTGGGCACGCCGGAGTCGGTCACGTCGCCGGTCCAGCCACCGGGCAGGGCGTCGGGGAGGTCGTCGAACAAGCTGCTCATCTCAGGGCCCAGCCTACGTCGGGGCGAGGACAACCCCCGGTCTCGCCTACGCTGCCGCGGTGAGTCCGATCCGCGACGACCTGAGCCTGCTGCGCGACCGGCGCTTCGCCTCGCTCTTCGGCGCCCGGACCCTCTCCATGCTCGGGCTGGCCTTCGCGCCGGTGGCCCTGGCCTTCGGCGTCCTCGACCTGCCGGGCGCCGACGCCGGCACGCTCTCCCTCGTCGTCGCCTCGGAGGCGGTCCCCCACGTCCTCGGGCTGCTCCTCGGCGGGGTCGTCGCGGACCGCTACCCGCGCCGACTGGTCATGTTCGCCGGCGAGTGCTTCTCCCTCACCGCCTGGCTGGGGATCGGGACGATGCTGCTCACCGGGTGGGCGCCGATCCCGGTGGTGTGCGCCTTCGCCGTGCTCACCGGGCTCGCGGGGTCGGTCGTGTGGCCGGTGCTCTCCGGGATCGTCCCCGAGGTCGCGCCGCGGGACCGACTGCAGCCGGCCAACGCCCTGCTCGCGGTCGGGGCGAACGTCGCCCGGATCGCCGGCCTGGTCTCCGCGGGCGCGGTCGTCGTCTTCATCGGTCCCGGCTGGGCCCTCGTCGGCGCCGCAATTGTCTACGCCGGGGCCGCCACCTTCGCCTGGCGGATCGGGTCCACACCGCGCCCGGGCCGCGAGGGCGGCACCTCGGCGATCGCCGAGCTGCGCGAAGGGTGGGAGGAGTTCGCCTCCCGCGAGTGGCTGTGGGTCGTCGTGGCGCAGTTCGCGCTGCTCGTGCTCGCCTGGCAGGGGGCGCACACCGTGCTCGGTCCGGTCGTCGCGAAGGAGCACCTCGGTGGCGCGGGGGCGTGGTCGGCGATCCTCACCGGCGAGGCGGTCGGCATGCTCGTCGGGGTCGTCGTCGCCCTCCGTCTCCGGCCGAGGCGCCCGATCCTCGTCGGGGTCCTGCTCACCGCGGCCACCGCCCTGCCCTACCTCCTGCTCGGGCTCGCCGCCCCGCTCCCGGTCATCGTCCTCGGGGGCTTCCTCATGGGCCTGGGCATGGACGTCTTCAACGTGCTGTGGCAGACGGCGATGCAGCGGGAGGTCCCGCCG
The DNA here is from genome assembly GCA_964430615.1 of uncultured Janibacter sp. Taxonomy (GTDB): domain Bacteria; phylum Actinomycetota; class Actinomycetes; order Actinomycetales; family Dermatophilaceae; genus Janibacter. Next base: position 19,493 of record CAYSGN010000045.1, read on the forward strand.
GAGGCGCTCTCGCGGGTGGCCTCCTACGACGCGTTCGGGTCGATGCTCTTCGGGCCGGTCGGGGTGCTGCTCGCGGGCCCCGCGGCGGTGCACCTCGGCGCCCGGCCGGCGCTGCTCGTCTGCTCCGGGGTCATCCTCCTCTCCTGCCTGCTCGCGTTGCTCTCCCGGGACGTGCGCACGCTGCGGGCACCGGAGCAGGTGCAGCCGGTCCCGGAGGGCGAGTTCGCCGCGCCCGTCGACCCCGCAACGTGAGGTCGGGGGCGGGTCCCCCTTCGTCCTAGGGTTGGGGCATGACCCACGTCGTCCGACCCGACCGCCGCTACCACCCCGCCTACCTCGAGGCGGTCGACGAGATGGCCGGGGCGCACCGCGACGGGGACGGCGAGTGGGAGCAGGCGCCGGACGACGTCACCGGCTTCGAGGGCTTCCGCTTCACGCGGGAGGGCCTCGAGGACCCGGCGGAGTTCGCCCGCCTGGTGCGCACCCGGCGGGCCGAGGAGCTGCCGGAGACCCCGCGCCCGAGCGGCCGCGTCCCGTGCACGTACCTGTGGATCGTCGACGAGGAGGACCAGTACGTCGGCTCGATCTCGCTGCGGCACGAGCTGACCGACTTCCTGCTGGAGCAGGGCGGGCACATCGGCTACTACGTGCGGCCCTCGGCGCGGCGACAGGGGCACGCGGGCATGGCGCTGCGCCAGACCCTGGAGATCGCGCACGAGATGGGCCTGGAGCGGGTGCTGCTCACCTGCGACGAGGACAACGCCGCCT
>CAYSGN010000046.1:0-19708 GCA_964430615.1 uncultured Janibacter sp.
CAACGTGGGGGCGGTCTTCCGCTCCGCCGCGGCGATGGGAGTGGACGCGGTCCTCGTCTCCCCGCGGTGCGCGGACCCGTTGTACCGCAGGGCCATCCGCGTATCGATGGGCACGGTCTTCCAGGTGCCGTGGACGCGCATCGACCCCTGGCCCGGAGGCGTCGACCTCCTGCAGCAGGCTGGGTACGTCGTGGCGGGGATGACCCTGGCCGATGATGCGGTCGTGCTCGACGAGCTGGTGGAGCGGGGCCCTCAGCGGCTGGCCCTCGTCTTCGGCACCGAGGGGGACGGACTCTCGGCCCGGACCTCGGCCGCCGTCGACGTGCGGGTGAAGATCCCCATGATGGGCGGGGTGGACTCGCTCAACGTGGCGGCGTCGTCGGCGGTCGCCTTCTACGCCACGAGGTGACGTCCCGGGGCGCGACCGCCCCTCCTACACTCGACGCGTGTCCCGAACTGCCCGCGTCCACGTCTCCGCCGTCATCGTGCTGATCCTCGTGGCCGGAGGACTCTTCTTCCTCCGCGAGGGCCTCATCGTGTCCGCGGCCAACGTCCTGGGCGTCGAGGAGCACCACGAGGCCACCGTCACCTCGATCGAGGAACGCCCCTGGTACCGGGACTTCAGCTGCCGGAGGAAGAGCACCCACGACGCGTACGTCTTCTCCGTCCGCTGGCAGGATGCCGAACCGGGGGAGGGCTCGTACTCGGTCTGCCTCAGGTCCGGCCATCCGGGCTACTCCGTCGGCATGGGGCAGCAGGTCATGGCGGACCCGTGGTTCGGGTACGTGCGCCGGACCGAGAACCTGTTCAGCTCGCTCTGGATCCTCGGCGTCGTCGGGTTCGTCGCCGTGCTCCTCATCCCGGTCGGCATCTGGCAGTACGTCTCGGCGTGGCGGGCGGCCCGTGACCCCGACCCGCGCGTCATCGGCTGACGGCGGCCGGGCACCCGGGTCGGCGAGGTGGGTCAGGCCCGGTAGAGGCCGGTGATGACCGCGCGCCCGAGGGTGTGGCCCAGGTAGGTGAAGGCGGCGACGGTGCAGCTGACGTCGCCGTCGATGCCGAGGTCGTCGGTGTCGAGAGCGTGCACCGCGAAGACGTAGCGGTGCGGGATGTCACCCGCGGGCGGCGCCGCACCGCCGTAGGCCCGGGTGCCGAAGTCGGTCGTCGTCATGAACGCGCCCTCGGGGAGACCTGCGCCACCCTCTGCGCCGGCGTCCTCTGCGAGATCGGTCACATCGGCGGGGATGCCCACGACGGTCCAGTGCCAGAAGCCGGCCGGGGTCGGTGCGTCCGGGTCGAAGCAGGAGACCGCGTAGCTCTTCGTGCCCTCCGGAGCCCCGCTCCACGAGAGCTGCGGGCTGCGGTTGCCGGCCGCGTTGACGTGCGCGTCCGGCAGGGTCTGGCCGTCGGTGACGGTCTCGCTGGTGACGAAGAAGCTCGCCACCTTCGGCAGCATCTCGTACGGGTCCGGTGCGGTGGGTCGAGTCAGCTCCATGCCCCTGACCCTAGGAAAGAGCGAGGCGCCGCGAAAGGGTGGTCCCGCCCCCGTCGCCGAGGCCGGGCGGGCCGGACAGTTGCCTCGACGGGGAACAACCCGCAGGCTGGGGCCATGCTCACTGGCAGACGACCCCCGCACGACTACCTCGGCACCGTCCTCGACGCGCCGGACCCGCAGGCGCTCGGACGCTTCTACGCCGAGGTGCTCGACTGGCGGATCCACAGCGACGAGGAGGACTGGGTGACGATCGCCCCCGACCGCGGGCACGTCTACCTCGCCTTCCAGCGCGTGCCCGACCACCACCGTCCGGTGTGGCCGCACCAGCCCGGTGAGCAGCAGATCCAGATGCACCTGGACATCGAGGTGAGCGACCTCAATGCCGCCACCGAGTCGGCGATGCGGCTCGGCGGGATCCTCGCCGAGCACCAGCCGCAGGACGACGTGCGCGTCATCACCGACCCGGCGGGCCATCTCTTCTGCCTGTACGTGGGCGAGGGCGAGCCGATCGAGTGAGGCCGGGTCGTGGAGGTGGGCACGGATTTTCGCGACGCGCGTTCGACCGTGTAGAGTTTCACGTCGTTGCCCCGGTGGCCCCCGCCACCGGATGTGACCACTCGTCCGGGTGGCGGAATTGGCAGACGCGCTAGCTTGAGGTGCTAGTGCCCGTATTAGGGCATGGGGGTTCAAGTCCCCCCTCGGACACGACACAGACCCCCGGTCCTCCGGGGGTTTCGTCGTTCTCAGGACTGCCGAGGCAGGTCCGCAGGCACGAAGGGGGCCTGCGCCCCCTTCGTCTTTGCCATCCTCGGAGCCATGCACGCGCACGAGATGACCTTCACCGGATCCGGCGGCGAGACCCTCGTCGGCACCCTCGACCTGCCGCCGAAGGAGCCGGAGGCGTACGCGCTGATGGCCCACTGCTTCACCGGGGGCCGGGACCACCCGGCGACCCGGCGGGTGGCGCAGGAGCTCACCGCCCGAGGGCTGGGCGTCCTGCGCTTCGACTTCACCGGGTTCGGCGACTCCGGAGGGCACTTCGCCGAGTCGACCTTCTCGAGCAACGTCGCGGACATCGCCCTGGCGGCCGGCTGGCTGCGTGAGCACCACGCCGCGCCGAGCCTGCTCGTCGGGCACTCCCTCGGTGGCGCAGCCGTCATCCCGGCCGCCCTGGAGGTCCCCGAGGTCGGAGCCGTCGTCACGATCGCGGCACCGGCGGATCCCGGCCACGTGACCCACCTCTTCGCCGGCATCCTCGACACGGTGCGCAGCGAGGGGCAGGCGGACGTGGTCCTCGCCGGGCAGCGCATCACCGTCTCCCGGGAGTTCGTCGAGGACCTGCGCTCGTACGAGATCGAGGACGCGGCACGCGCCCTGGATCGACCGCTGCTCGTCCTGCACTCGCCGGAGGACGAGATCGTCGAGCTGGCCAACGCCAGCGGCATCTTCCGCGCCGCCCGGCACCCGAAGTCCTTCATCGCCCTCGACGGGGCCGACCACCTGCTCACCCGGCCCGAGCACGCCCGGCGAGCCGCGCAGCTCGTCGCGGCCTGGGCGGACCCGTACATGCCCGACACCTTCACCCCCGAGATCGACTGACCCGGCGCCCACCGCGCGGACCTGCCACTCTTCTGCTCGTGGACGAGTTCTCCGACCGGCTCGGTCGCCGCATCAGGCGCGACTTCGGCCCCGAGGAGGACCTGGCGCGTGAGATCCTCGCCCGCACCTGCGACTCCGAGCGGACCCGGGCCGCTCTCGTGCTCCTGGCCCGAGGGCGGATGTCGCGTCTGGAGGAGCTCGCCCGCTTCGCCGAGTGGGACGAGCGTGACGTCCTGGCGATCTCACCGCTCGCCGGCGCCGACTGGCGCGAACGCCTCGAGGAGGAGCTGGACGACCGCCGGTGGAGATGGTGGGGTCGACCCCACCGCCGGCACGGGCGAACGGGCGCGCTGCTGACGGCGCTCCTCGTGCTCGGCCTGCTGGCTCTCCTCGTCGGGCTCCCCGGCCTCGTCGTGGGCCAGTACCTCGACGAGAGCCGTCGCACGGCGACCACCGCCGGCCAGGTGACCGAGGTGCGTCAAGACCGGTGGTGGGACCGCACGCACGGCCCGTCGTGCAGCTACCGCTACGTCGTGGGCGAGGACGAGCTGACCGGCGTCGACCGGTGTCCCACGTCGGCCGCGCCCGGGGACCGGGTCGAGGTGCACTACGACCCGGTGGAGGCCGACAGCTCGCACGTATGGAGCCGTCGTCCCCGTGCCGGCCTCGTCGTCGGGCTCGGCGCGTGGGCGGCCGGGATCCTCGTCCTGGGACGGCACTGGTGGAGGACGCGCCGTCGGTGACCCCGGGCACCCACTAGCCTGCTGGCATGAGCGAGATTCCCCCGCAAGCGGGAGGTGCCCCCTCCGCCCCGGAGCAGGAGGTCGTGCGCATCTGCCGCGACCTGCTGCGGATCGACACGAGCAACTACGGCCCCGGGGTCGAGGGCCCGGGGGAGCGGGAGGCCGCGGACTACGTCGTCGCCCAGCTGCGCGAGGTCGGCCTGGACCCGCAGGTCTTCGAGTCCGAGCCCCGGCGCACCACGGTCGCCGTGCGCATCCCGGGAGCCGACCGGGAGCGTGGCGCGCTGTGCATCCACGGCCACCTCGACGTCGTGCCCGCCAACGCCGAGGACTGGAGCGAGCCCCCCTTCGCCGCGGTGGAGCGGGACGGGTGCCTCTGGGGCCGTGGCGCGGTGGACATGAAGGACATGGTGGCGATGATGCTCGCGGCGGCACGCCACCTCGCCCGGACCGGGACCGTGCCGCCACGGGACCTGCTCTTCGTCTTCTTCGCCGACGAGGAGGCCGGCGGGGTCAAGGGCAGCCAGTACATGGTCCGGGAGCACCCGGAGGTCTTCGACGGGGTCACCGAGGCGATCAGCGAGGTCGGCGGCTACAGCGTGACCGTGGAGGACGCGAAGGGAAACCCCCGCCGCGCCTACCTCCTCCAGACCGCGGAGAAGGGGATCGCCTGGCTCAAGCTGCGCGCCCGCGGCACGGCCGGTCACGGCTCCGTCCCGACCGACGACAACCCGATCGTCCACCTCGCCGAGGCGATCGCGCGGATCGATGCGCACAAGTGGCCGCGCGAGTACATCGCCTCCGTGCGCGGCCTGCTCGACGGGCTCGCCGACCTCACCGGCATCTCCTACAGCGACGAGGACCTCGAGGGGCTGCTCGAGCGGATCGGCCCGGCGGCGGGGTTCGTGCGCGGGGCGCTCCAGGACACCGCGAACGTGACGATGCTCGACGCGGGCTACAAGCACAACGTCATCCCGCAGGACGCCGAGGCGGCCCTCGACTGCCGCTTCCTCCCCGGGCACGACGAGGAGCTGCTCCAGACGATCCGCGACCTCGCGGGGGAGCACGTCGAGGTGGTCATCGACCACCAGGACATCTCGCTGGACTCGCCCTTCGAGGGGGAGTTCGTCGACAAGATGCGCTCGGCGCTGCTCGGTGAGGACCCCGAGGCGACGATCCTGCCCTACTGCCTGTCGGGCGGGACGGACAACAAGGCCCTCTCCACGCTGGGGATCACCGGGTACGGCTTCGCCCCGCTGCGGTTGCCGGCCGACCTGGACTTCGCGCCGATGTTCCACGGCATCGACGAGCGCGTGCCGCTGGAGTCCCTGGAGTTCGGCGCACGGGTGCTCTGGCGCCTCATCGAGGACAACTGAGGCCGCGGGGAGGGGGCGCTCAGCGGGCGGGCAGGAAGTCCGGCCGCGGCACGCGGATGATCTTGCGCCGCAACCAGGTCCGCTGCGCGCCGCCGAGGTAGACGACCGTGCGGTGCAGCTCCCAGCGGCCGTACTCGGCCTGGTCCGCCAGCGCCTGACGGATCTCCGAGCGCGTCGCGTCGCGCGAGAAGACGATGGTGCGGAACTCGTACTCGGGCATCGCTGCCATTCTGGCCCATGACCGGTAGCGTCATGCCCATGAGCGACCCGCGCCCCGCCCTCAACCAGCTGATCGCCGCCCTCGAGCGGCACCTGGAGGCCTCGTCGCAGCGTCGCGGCGAGGACGACCCCACCGTCGTCGCCGCGTACGAGGACCTCGCCGACGCCTTCGAGGCCTACGACGACGCCCTCAACGACGCCACGGGGGAGATGACCCCGCTCGTCGTCGTCGACGACCAGTTCACCGTGGACGACGAGTACGACGACGACGATGACGACGGCGACTCCTACGGCGGTCTCGACGACGAGGACTACGACGAGGACGACCGCTGACCGGTCGTGCGAGGCACTCGGCCCGCCGTGCTCACAGCCAGCCGGAGCGCTTGAAGAGCCGGTGGAGCACGATGCAGATCCCGATCATGAGGATGAGCACGAGCGGGTAGCCGTAGTGCACCTCGTGGCCGCCCACGCTCATGTCCGCGGTGAGCTCCGGCATGCCCGAGAAGTTCATGCCGTAGATGCCGGCGATCGCGGTGGGCACGGCCAGGATCGCCGCCCAGGCGGAGATCCGGCGCATGTCCTGGTTCTGCTGGAGCCCGACCTGGGCCAGGTGGGCGCTCAGCACGTCGGAGAGCAGCCGGTCCTGGGACTCGGTGTTGTCGATGGCCAGCGAGAGGTGGTCCTGGACGTCACGGAAGAGCAGGCGCAACTCGTCACCCGGCAGGGGCGAGTGCGCCCCGACGAGGTGGGCGACGGGCCGGGCCAGGGGGAGTGCGGCCCGCTTGAACTCCAGGACCTCCCGCTTGAGCTGGTAGATGTCCGCGGTCTCCACCGTGCCGTCGGTGGAGAAGACACCTGACTCGATCTCGTCCAGGTCCTGCTGGAGCTCGTCCTCGATGACGAGGTACCGGTCGACGACGTGGTCGAGGATCGCGTGGAAGACACCCCACGGTCCGTGGCCGAGGGCCTCGGTGCCCTCCTCGAGCCGGGAGCGCAGCCCCGCGAGGGGGGTGGCCTCGCCGCGTCTGATGGTGAGGATCGAGTGCGGGCCGAGGAAGACCATGAGCTCGCCGGACTCGACGTCCGAGGTCTCCTCGACGTAGCGCAGCGGCCGCAGCGCCATGAAGTGGCCGTCGCCGTACCGCTCGATCTTCGGCCGCTGCTCGCCCTTGACCATGTCCTCGATGGCGAGCGGGTGCAGCTCCAGCTCGTCGGAGACCCGGGCGAAGGTCTCCTCCGAGGGGTCCTTCATCCCGATCCACAGGAAGTCCGAGGAGTCGCGCCGACGGATGTCCTGGAGCGCCTCGCCGATGTCCGGGCAGGGCAGCCTGCGCCCCTCGGAGTAGCGGGCCTGGTCGACGATCACGAGAGGCATCCTCGCAGGGCCGCCCCGGGCAGGCGCCTAGGCTGGCCACGTGGCGTACTGCATCCTCATCAGGCACGGCCGCTCCACGGCCAACACGAAGGGGGTCCTCGCCGGGTGGCTCGAGGGGATCGACCTCGACGAGACGGGCCACCGGCAGGCGGAGGAGCTCGTGGACCGGCTGGGGGAGACCCCCTTCGTCCACCTCGTGACCAGCCCGCTGGACCGGTGCCGGCAGACGGCGGCGCCGCTGGCCCGCGCCCACGGGCTCTCCCCGGAGATCGACCCGGGGATCGGCGAGTGCCACTACGGGGCGTGGACCGGACGAACGCTCGAGGAGCTCGTCGAGGAGCCGCTGTGGCGCACCGTGCAGGACCGGCCGAGCGAGGCGGCCTTCCCCTCCTCCGCGAGGTATCCCGGCGAGTCGGTCGCCGGGATGGCGCAGCGGGCGGTGGAGGCGGTCACGCGTGTGGACGCCAGGGTCACCGCCGAGCACGGGGCGCAGGCCGTCTGGGGGATGGTCAGCCACGGTGACGTCATCAAGTCGGTCCTCGCGCACGCCGCCGCCACGCCCCTCGACCACTTCCAGCGCTGGCACGTCGACCCGGCCTCGGTCTCGGTGATCCACTTCACCCGGACCCGGCCGATGGTGCTGCGCAGCAACGACACCGGGGACTCCTCCCTTCGGCCCCCGGCTGCGGAGGCGGACACGGAGGCAACCGGCGACGCCGCGGTGGGTGGCGGGGCAGGGCTAGGGTCGGAGTCATGACCCTCGTCGAGTTCGATCCACCGGAGCGGTTCATCGTCGGCACCGTGGGATCCCCCGGGCAACGGACCTTCTTCGTGCAGGCCAGCGACGCCGAGCGCCGGGTCCAGGTGTCCTTGGAGAAGCTGCACGCCCAGGTGCTCGCCGAGCGCATCGGGGAGCTGCTCGACCAGGTGGCCGGCTCGGAGGCCACCGTCGCCGCCGCCGCGGCGGCCGCCGACAACGCGCCGCTCGACACGCCGATCTCGGAGGACTTCCGGGTGAGCGCACTCGCCCTCGCCTGGGACGAGGAGCGTCATCGGGTCGTCATCGAGGCCCACGACCACGACCCGGACGAGCTCGAGGAGGGGGACCTGCTCAACACGCTGCGGGTCTCGCTCAGCCCGGCTCACGCGCGCGCCTTCGCCCGCCGCTGCGAGACGGTCGTGCGGGCCGGGAGGCCCTCCTGCCCCTTCTGCGGGGGGCCACTCGACCCGGAGGGGCACATCTGCCCGCGCGCGAACGGGTACAAGCGCTGACGGCGGCACAGGGTCGGGGCGTGGCCGACCTCCTCGAGGGGGAGCTGGTCGTCATCGGACGGCACCCGCTGGCGAGCAACCTCGCCGTCGTCGGTGAGGTGCGCGGCGCGGAGGACGCGCACCTGGTCGTGTACAAGCCGACCCGCGGGGAGCAGCCCCTGTGGGACTTCCCGGAGGGGTCGCTCGCGGCGCGCGAGGTGGCCACCTGCCGGGTGGACGCGCTCGGAGGCTTCGGCCTCGTGCCGCCCACCGTCCTGCGCGACGGCCCGCTCGGCCCGGGGGCGGTGCAGCAGTGGATCGGCGAGGTGGAGCGACCCGCACCCACCCCCGTCGTCGTGACCCGACCGGACGAGGTGCCCGAGGGCAACATCGTCGTGCTCGGCGGTGAGGACGAGGACGGCTCCCCGGTCGTCGTCTCCCACCCGGACGAGCCGCGGCTGCGCTCGATGGCCGTCCTGGACGCCGTCATCAACAACTCCGACCGCAAGGGCGGGCACATCCTGCTCACCGAGGACGGCCTGTGGGGGATCGACCACGGGGTGAGCCTGCACGCCGACCCCAAGCTGCGCACCGTGCTGTGGGGGTGGGCGGGCGAGCCGCTCGTCGACGAGGACCTCGCCCGCCTCGCCCGGCTCTCCGCCGCGCTCGGCGAGGACGCGGTCCGCACCGAGCTGGTCGAGCTCATCACGCCCAGGGAGCTCGCCGCCCTGGAGGCTCGGGTGGCCGAGCTCGTGCGGTCGGGCCGGCACCCGGACCCCTCGGGCGGCTGGCCGGCGATCCCCTGGCCGCCGCTGTGAGGACGACCTCGTAGGCTGTCCGCCGTGAGAGCCTGGCCGACCCTGCACGTACCCGCAGTGACGGGCGACCCCGTCCCCCTTCGCCTCCATGACGTGGCCCGTGACGAGGTGGCCCCGGTGGCGGCCGACGAGCAGGTCGGTCTCTACGTCTGCGGCGTCACGCCCTACGACACGACCCACATGGGGCACGCGGCCACCTACGTGACCTTCGACCTGGCCCACCGGGTGCTCCGGGCGAACGGGCACGAGGTCACCTACGTCCAGAACGTCACGGACGTCGACGACCCGCTCTTCGAGCGCGCGCAGCGTGACGGCCTGGACTGGCGCGAGCTCGGGGAGACCCAGATCGACCTCTTCCGCGAGGACATGACCGCGCTCGGCGTGCTGCCGCCGCACCACTACGTCGGTGTGCAGGAGGCGATGGAGACGATCATCGCCTCGGTGCAGCGGCTCGTCGATCTCGGCAAGACCTACGAGGTCGTCGAGGACGGCGTGCGCGACACCTACCTCGACCTGGCGCTTGCCGGGGGGCTCGGCGAGCTGAGCCACCTCGGCCGGGAGACGATGCTGGACTTCTCCGCCGAACGCGGTGGGGACCCGCAGCGGCCCGGCAAGCGCGACCCGCTCGACCCCAAGCTGTGGTCCGGGGAGCGCGACGGCGAGCCCTCGTGGGACGGTGGCCCGTTGGGGCGGGGGCGGCCCGGCTGGCACATCGAGTGCACCGCCATCGCGATGGAGCACCTCGGTGAGCGGATCCACATCCAGGGCGGCGGCACCGATCTGGTCTTTCCGCACCACGAGATGTCGGTCATCCAGGCCGAGGCGATCACGGGCACACGGCCCTTCGCGCTGCACACCTCGCACCAGGCGATGGTCGGGTACGAGGGCGAAAAGATGAGCAAGTCCAAGGGCAACCTCGTGCGGGTCTCGGACCTGCGTGCCGAGGGCGTCGACCCGATGGCCGTGCGGCTCGTGCTGCTCGCCCACCACTACCGCGGCGAGTGGGAGTGGACCGACGACGAGCTCGCGGAGGGCATGGACCGCCTCGAGCGGTGGCGCTCGGCGATGTCCACCGACGGGGGCCCCGACGCGACGACGACCGTCTCCGCGATGCGCGAGGCGCTCTCGGACGACCTGGACTCCCCGTCGGCCCTCGCCGCGGTGGACCAGTGGTGCGAGCAGTCCCTGACGATGGGCGGCGACGTGCGCTCCGCGCCCGGGGAGATGTCCCGGGCGGTCGACGCCCTGCTCGGCATCCGGCTCTGACGCGGCCGGCCGGCCCGTCCTCGGCGCGAGGAGCGGACCGGGCGGCTCAGGCGGAGCCGGGACCGCCGCGGTCCTCGCGCCGGTGGCGCAGGTAGCGCTCGAACTCCTTGGCGATCGCCTCGCCGGAGGCCTCCGGGAGCTCGCTGGTGTCCTGGGCCTCCTCGAGGGCGGTGACGTACTCGCCGACCTCCTCGTCGGTGTTGGCCAGCTCGTCGACGCCCCGCTCCCAGGCCCGGGCCTCCTCCTCGAGGTCGCCGTGCTCGATCACCGTGTCGAGGAGGTCCTCGAGCGTGGTGAGCAGGGCGAGCGAGGCCTTGGGGCAGGGCACCTGCGCCGTGTAGTGCGGGACCGCGGCCCAGCTCGAGACCGAGACCATGCCCGCCTGGTGGGCGCCGTCGGCGAAGACCCCGGTGATGCCGGTCGGGCCCTCGTAGCCGGCGGGCTCGAGCTCGTACTCCCGGGCGACGGCATCGTCCTCGCTGGCCGTCGTCACCGGGATCGGACGGGTGTGGGCGACATCGGCGAGCAGCGCCCCGAGCGTGAGGATCGTCCCCACGCCGTGCGCGAGGCCGAGGTCGAGGATCTCGGTGGTGAAGGCCCGCCACCGGAAGGAGGGCTCGACGCCGGTGACGAGCAGCACGTCGTGCCCGAGCGAGTCCGGAGAGGCCAGCTGGATGCGCGTGGTGTTCCACTGGATGCCCGGGGCCGGGCCCTGCCGGACGATCTTCGGCCGGTTGACCTGGAAGTCGTAGTAGTCCTCGGGATCGACGGCCGCGACGGTCTCCGCGTCCCAGATCTCGCCGAGGTGCTCGACGACCCGCGAAGCGGCCTCGCCGGCGTCGTTCCACCCCTCGAAGGCGACGATCATCACCGGGTCGTGGAGCTCGGGCAGGTCCTCGATCTCGATCACGCTCCTCACCCTACGACGCGTACCCTGGGGCCACGTGAAGCCAGACCCTCAGCGTGCCCTGCCCGCCGCCGTCCTCTGGGACATGGACGGGACCCTCGTCGACACGGAGAAGCACTGGATCGAGGCGGAGTACCGGCTCGTCGAGTCCTTCGGCGGCACGTGGACGGAGCAACTGTCCGAACAGCTCATCGGGAGCGCCCTGCCGGCCTCGGCCCGCTTCATCCTCGAGCGCACCCCGGTCGACCTTCCCGTCGAGGAGGTCATCGACCGCCTCCAGGGGCACGTCGTCCGCCGCGTCACCGAGGCGGTCGAGTGGCGACCCGGGGCGCGTGAGCTGCTCGCGGCCTGCCGCGCTCTCGACATCCCGTGCGCACTGGTGACGATGTCGTGGACCGAGCTGGCCGGACCCGTGGTCGCGGCCCTGCCGGAGGACACCTTCGACGTGGTCGTCACCGGCGACCAGGTCTCCCACGGCAAGCCCCACCCGGAGCCCTACCTGACCGCGGTGAGCGGACTGGGGGTGCCGGCGGCCGAGTGCGTGGCCCTCGAGGACTCCCCGACGGGAGTCCGGTCGGCGGTCGCGGCCGGTGTGCCCACCCTGGCGGTGCCGTACCTGGCCACGCTGCCCCACGTGGACGGAGCGGTGGTGCTACCCGACGGCCTCGCCGGGCTCGACCCGCACGACCTCCTGCGGCATCTCCGGGGGAGTGCCGCCGAAGGCGGGGCAGAGCGGCTTGAAGTCGCACCACGCGCACAGACGTGAGGGGCGGGGGAGGAAGGTGCGCTCGGCGAGCGCCCGCTCGATGGCCTCCCAGACCGCTCTGACGTTGCGCTCCACACCGCGCAGGTCCGCCTCGTCCGGGGCGTAGCGCACGATCTGGCCGTCACCGAGGTAGACCAGCTGGAGCAGGTCCGGCACCCGTCCGGTGAGCCGCCAGAGGACGAGCCCGTAGAACTTCATCTGGAAGAGCGCCTGACCCTCGAACCGCTCGGACGGGGAGCGTCCGGTCTTGTAGTCGACGATGCGCACCTCACCGGTCGGCGCGACGTCGAGCCGGTCGACGATCCCGCGCAGGACGAGCCCGTCGACCTCGACCTCGACCTTGAGCTCCCGTTCGGACGGCTCCAGCCGCGAGGGGTCCTCGAGGGTGAACCACCGCTCCACGAGGCGCCCGGCCTCGGAGAACCACGCCTCATGGCTCGTCCCCGCCTCCGTGAGCATCTCGGCGAGCTCCGGTCGCTGCGAGACGAGCGAGTCCCACCGCTCGGGGAGCAGCCCGACCGCCCGCTCGGGGGTGCGCTCCGGAGCCGGGAGGTCGAAGAGGTCCTCGAGGACCGCGTGGACGAGCGTGCCGCGTGCCGCGGCGGGGGAGGGGGCCTCGTCGAGCCGGTCGATGCTGCGGAAGCGGAACTTCAGCGGGCACTGCTTGAAGTCCGCCGCACGCGAGGGGGAGATCGAGGGCCGACGCCGCGCACCGGCGTCCGGCTCGTCCGGAGTGGTACCGACCAGGCTCACCCCTCCGGGTCGTAGCCGAGGTTCGGCGCCAGCCAGCGCTCGGCCTCCTTCATCGTCCAGCCCTTGCGCTCGGCGTAGTGCTCCACCTGGTCGCGGCCGATCCGCCCGACGACGAAGTACTGGCTCTGCGGGTGCCCGAAGTACCAGCCGGAGACCGCGGCGCCGGGCCACATCGCCATGCCGTCGGTGAGCTCGATGCCGATCTCGTCGACGTCGAGCAGCTGCCACAGGGTGCGCTTCTCCGTGTGGTCCGGGCACGCGGGGTAGCCGGGGGCGGGGCGGATGCCCTGGTACTGCTCCTTGATGAGGGCCTCGTTGTCCAGGTCCTCGTCGGCGGCGTAGCCCCAGAACTCCCGACGCACCCGGGCGTGCAGCCGCTCGGCGAAGGCCTCGGCGAAACGGTCCGCGAGCGCCTCGAGGAGGATCGCGTTGTAGTCGTCGTGGGCCGCCTTGAACTCGGCGATCTTCTCGGCCGCGCCGAGGCCGCCGGTCACGGCGAAGGCGCCCATCCAGTCCGCGACACCGCTGACCTTGGGCGCGACGTAGTCGGCGAGGCTGCGGTTGGGCACGCCCGGACGGTGCTTGCCCTGCTGGCGCAGCATGTGCAGCGTGTGCGCGACCTCGGTACGGCTCTCGTCGGTGTAGATCTCGATGTCGTCGCCGACGGAGTTCGCGGGGTAGAGGCCGATGACACCGTTGGCGGTGAGCCACTTCTCCTCGATGATCCGGTCGAGCATCGTCTGCGCCTCCTCGTAGAGCTTGCGCGCGACCTCACCGTGCGAGGGGCTGTGCAGGATGTCCGGGAAGGATCCCTTGAGCTCCCAGGCGTTGAAGAAGGGCTGCCAGTCGAAGAACTCCCGCAGCTCCTCGAGCGGGTAGTCCTCGAAGACCAGCCGGGTGGGCGTGACCCCGTGCAGGTGCGCGTGGTCCTCCTCCCAGTCGACGGGGGTGCGCGCCTCCTGCGCCTCCTCGTAGCTGAGCAGCGGCCGGTCGCCCTGCTTCGCGGCGTGCCGCTTGCGCAGGGCGTCGTAGTCGGCCCGGGTCTCCTCCATGAGCTCGTCGCGACCGGTCTTGCTGAGCAGCCGGCTGACGACGGGCACCGAGCGCGAGGCGTCCTTGACCCAGACGACGGGACCCTCGTACTGCTGGTCGATCTTGACCGCCGTGTGCGCGCGGGAGGTCGTCGCCCCGCCGATGAGCAGCGGGATGTCGAAGTCCTGGCGCTGCATCTCGGAGGCGACCGCGACCATCTCCTCGAGCGAGGGGGTGATCAGGCCGGAGAGACCGATCGCGTCCGCGCCCTTCTCGCGGGCGGTCTCGAGGATCTTCTGCGTCGGCACCATGACCCCGAGGTCGATGACGTCGTAGTTGTTGCACTGGAGGACGACGCCGACGATGTTCTTGCCGATGTCGTGCACGTCGCCCTTGACGGTCGCCATGACGACCAGGCCCTTGGAGTGCCCCTCCTCGCCGGGCAGCTTGGAGGCCTCGATGTACGGGATGAGGTGGGCGACCGCCTTCTTCATCACCCGCGCGGACTTGACCACCTGCGGCAGGAACATCTTGCCGGCGCCGAAGAGGTCACCGACGACGCCCATGCCGTCCATGAGCGGCCCCTCGATGACCTCGAGCGGCTGGCGGCCCTCCGCCTCGAGCTCCTGGCGTAGCGCCTCGGTGTCGTCGACGACGTGGTCGTCGATCCCCTTGACGAGGGAGTGCGTGATCCGCTCGCGAAGGGGGAGGTCGCGCCACTCGTCGCCGGCGGCCTCGGCCTGGGCCCCGGTACCGCGGTGCGCCTCGGCGATCTCCAGGAGTCGCTCGGTGGAGTCCTCCCGCCGGTTGAGGACGACGTCCTCGATCCGCTCGCGCAGTTCCGGGTCGAGGGTGTCGTAGGGGACGAGGGCACCGGCGTTGACGATGCCCATGTCCATGCCCGCCTCGATGGCGTGGTAGAGGAAGACCGCGTGGATCGCCTCACGCACCGGGTTGTTGCCGCGGAAGGAGAAGGAGACGTTCGAGACGCCTCCGGAGACGAGCACACCGGGGAGGTTCTCCTTGATCCACCGGGTCGCCTCGATGAAGTCGGTGCCGTAGGCGGCGTGCTCCTCGATGCCGGTGGCCAGGGCGAAGATGTTCGGGTCGAAGACGATGTCCTCGGCCGGGAAGCCGACCTCCTCGGTGAGGATCCGGTAGGCCCGCTCGGCGATCTCCTGGCGCCGCTGCAGGTTGTCCGCCTGACCGTCCTCGTCGAAGCCCATGACGACGACCGCCGCGCCGTACTTGCGGCACAGCCGGGCCTGCTCGACGAACTCCTCGACGCCCTCCTTCATCGAGATCGAGTTGACGATCGGCTTGCCCTGGGTGCGCTGGAGGCCGGTCTCGATGACCTCCCACTTGGAGGAGTCGATCATCATCGGAACGACCGAGATGTCCGGCTCGGAGGAGACGAGGTTGACGAAGGTGCCCATCGCCTGGACACCGTCGAGCATCCCCTCGTCCATGTTGATGTCGATGACCTGGGCCCCGCCCTCCACCTGCTGGCGGGCCACGGAGAGCGCCGCCGGGTAGTCGTCCTCCTCGATGAGCTTGCGGAAGCGCGCGGAGCCGGTCACGTTGGTCCGCTCACCGACGTTGACGAAGAGCGACTCGCCGGTGACGTTGAAGGCCTCCAGCCCGGAGAGGCGCAGCGCCGGCCCGACCTCGACGGGAGTGCGGGGGATGGCGCCCTCGGCCCCCTTCGCGATGGCGGCCACGTGCTCCGGCGTCGTGCCGCAGCACCCACCCAGCAGGTTGACCAGACCGGCGGTCGCGAACTCCGAGACGACGGTGCCCATGTACTCGGGGTCCTGGTCGTACTCGCCGAAGGCGTTGGGCAGCCCCGCGTTGGGGTAGGCCGAGACGAAGGTGTCCGCCACGCGGCCGAGCTCGACGAGGTACTGGCGCATCTCGTCGGCGCCGAGGGCGCAGTTGAGGCCGACCGCGAGGGGGCGCACGTGACGGATCGAGTTCCAGAAGGCCTCGGTCGTCTGGCCGGTGAGGGTGCGTCCGGAGGCGTCGGTGATCGTGCCGGAGATGATGACCGGCCAGCGCCGGCCGTGCTCCTCGAAGAGCGTCTCGAGCGCGAAGATGGCCGCCTTGGCGTTGAGCGTGTCGAAGATCGTCTCGACGAGCAGGATGTCCGCACCACCCTCGACGAGGCCGCGGGCCTGCTCGAGGTAGGCCTCGACGAGCTGGGTGAAGGTGATGTTGCGCCGACCCGGGTCGTTGACGTCGGGCGAGATCGAGGCGGTGCGGGTCGTGGGGCCCAGGGCACCCATGACGTACCGCGGGCGAAGGGGGTCGGCCGCCGTGTACTCGTCGGCGGCCTCCCGCGCCAGCCGCGCGGCGGCGACGTTGATCTCGTGGGCGAGGTCCTCCATGCCGTAGTCGGCGAGGGAGATCCGCTGGGCGCTGAAGGTGTTGGTCTCGATGAGGTCCGCGCCGGCCTCGAGGTACTGCCGGTGGATCTCCCGCACCTGGTCCGGCTGGGTGAGCGCGAGCAGGTCGTTGTTCCCACGGACGTCGCGCTCCCAGTCGGCGAAGCGCTCGCCGCGGAACTCCGCCTCCGAGAGGCCCAGCTGCTGCAGCATCGTGCCCATGGCACCGTCCATGACGAGCACGCGGTGGCGCATGGCCTCCGCGAGGGTGTCGCTGGCATCTGGCCGCAGCTGGGCAGTGGTCACCGGAAATGTCCTGTCAGCAGAGGGTTGGGGGACGACACCACTCATTATCACCTGTGCCCCACCTCGCTTAGGGTCTGGTCATGACCGCCCCCACAGAGCAACCCGTCCGAGGGGTGCGTCTGGCCACCATCGCGTCCGTCCCGGTCTACCTCGGCTGGTCCTGGCTCGTCCTCGGTGCGCTCATCGTCTTCATCGTCGGCCCCGGGCTCGCGCGCGGTTTCGGGCCGGTCATCGGGTACTCCATCTCCGGCGTCTACGCCGTCGCCCTCCTGCTCAGCGTGCTCGCCCACGAGGCGGCCCACGCCGTCGTCGCCCGGATCTTCGGTCACACCGTCCACCGGGTGGTCGCCGACCTGTGGGGTGGGCACACCGCCTTCGACGCCCGGCACGGCACCGCCTGGTCGGCGGCCGCCATCGCGGTCGTCGGGCCGCTGGCCAACGGGATCGTCGCGGGCCTGGCCTTCGCGGGGGCGGCGGTGACCACGTCGATCGTCTGGGCCACCCTCCTCACCGGGGTCGCCTTCGTCAACGGCGCCCTCGCGGTCTTCAACCTCCTGCCCGGGCTGCCGCTCGACGGTGGGCAGATCGTGGAGTCGCTCGTCTGGGCGGCCACCGGTGACCAGGGGAAGGCCCGGGTGGCGGCCGGCTGGGCCGGACGGGTGCTGGTCATCCTGCTCGCGACGCTCTTCCTCGTCGTCCCGCTGGCCCGGGGCGCCTCCCCGGACCTGACGACCGCCGTGTGGGCGGCCATCATCGGCGCCTTCCTCTGGTCCGGGGCCACCGCGGCGATCGCGAGCGGGCAGGCGCTGCAGACCCTCGCCCGGGTCGATCTCGGCGCCGTCATCGAGCCGGTCGCGGCCATCGGCGCGGACCGGCCGATCACCGAGCTGACCTCCCTGCGTGCCTTCCCCGTCGTCGTCGACGGTCGCGGCGTGCCCGTCGGCACCATCGACCACTCCGCGATCCGCTCGGTCCCGCCGACCGCGGTCGCCTCGACGCCGGTGAGCGCGGTGACGGCGCACGCGCCCGACGGGTGGGTCGTGGACCTCGGCGGCGAGGACGACGCGCTGGCCCTCGTCCGGGCCTTCCAGGAGACGGGCGGGCGGGTCGTGGCCGTGACCCGGCAGGGCCGGCTGAGCGGGCTGGCGCGCGTGGAGCGGGTCAACGCCGCGCTCCGGCGGAACTAGACTCTCCCGCCATGACCGCAACCGGAGCCCCCTACCGCCGCGGCCCCTTCCGAGAGGGGGACCGGGTGCAGCTGACCGACCCCAAGGGTCGTCTGCACACCATCACGCTCACACCGGGCAAGCAGTTCCACACCCACCGCGGGCACGTCAGGCACGACGACCTCATCGGGGTACCCGACGGCTCGACCATCACGAACACCGCCGGCACCGAGTACCTCGCCCTGCGGCCGCTGCTCTCGGACTACGTCATGTCCATGCCCCGCGGTGCCGCGGTCGTCTACCCCAAGGACGCCGGGCAGGTCGTGACGATGGCCGACGTCTTCCCCGGCGCGACCGTCGTCGAGGCCGGTGTGGGCTCCGGGGCGCTGTCGATGTCCCTCCTGCGCGCCGTCGGCGACAGCGGGCGGGTGCTCTCTTTCGAGCGGCGCGCCGACTTCGCCGACATCGCCACGGCGAACGCGCGCGCCTTCTTCGGCGCCGACCACCCCGCCTGGGAGGTCACCGTCGGTGATCTCGCCGAGGCCCTGCCCGAGGCCGTGGAGCCGGGCAGCGTCGACCGGGTCGTGCTCGACATGCTCGCACCGTGGGAGTGCCTGGAGGTCGTCGCCGACGCGCTGGCCCCCGGTGGCGTGCTCATCTGCTACGTGGCGACCGCGACCCAGCTGAGCAAGGTCGCCGAGGCGATGCGCGAGCACGGGACCTTCACCGAGCCGCAGGCCTGGGAGTCCCTCGTGCGCGGCTGGCACCTCGAGGGCCTCGCGGTGCGCCCGCAGCACCGGATGCACGGGCACACCGGCTTCCTCATCAGTACCCGCCGTCTCGCCCCGGGCGTCACCCCGCCGGTCCGCAAGCGTCGGCCCGGCCGGGGGTACGCCGCGCAGGAGGAGGGCACCGAGACCACGACACCGGAGCCGCTGCCCGGCGCGGACGACGCCGAGTGGACCTCCGAGGCGGTGGGGGAGAAGGTCGCCTCCCCGAAGCGGATGCGCAAGCTCGCCCGAGGAGTGGTCCCCCCGAGCCCGCGGTGAGTCGAAGGGGGAGACTGGGGGTATCACCACCTCACGCGGTGGAAGGAGAGACGGCATGACCACCGAACCGAGCGGAGCCCGGCTGCGGGAGCTCCAGGAGGAGCTGACGCGCCAGAAGTCCCAGATGGCCACCGTCAGCTCGCAGAACGAGCGGCTGGTGCGCACGCTCAAGGACGCCCGCCAGCAGATCGTCACGCTCCGGGAGGAGCTCGAGAGGCTCGCTCAGCCCCCGTCGTCCTACGCGGTGGTCGTCGAGGTCCACGACGACCGGACGGTCGACGTGCTCAGCGGCGGCCGCAAGATGCACGTCGCGGTCTCGCCGGCGGTCACCGACGAGGAGCTGGCCGTCGGCCGCGAGGCGCTGCTCAACGAGGCGATGAACGTCGTCTCGGTGCACCGTGAGGACCCGGCGGGCGAGCTCGTCGTCGTCAAGGAGGTCCTCGACGACGACCGGCTGCTCGTGCTCATGCGCCAGGACGAGGAGCGGGTCGTGCGCAGTGCCACCCGGCTCGGCGGTGGGGTGCGCGTCGGCGACGCGGTGCTCGTCGACCAGCGCAGCAACATCGCCATCGAGCGGATCCAGCGCGCCGAGGTCGCCGACCTCGTGCTCGAGGAGGTCCCGGACCTCGGCTACGAGGACATCGGGGGCCTCTCCGGGCAGATCGAGGCGATCCGCGACAGCGTCGAGCTGCCCTACCTGCACGCCGAGCTCTACGAGCGCCACCACCTCAAGCCGCCGAAGGGGGTGCTGCTCTACGGTCCTCCCGGCAACGGCAAGACGATGATCGCCAAGGCCGTCGCCGCCTCCCTCGCCCGGCAGGTCGCCGAGCGCGACGGCCAGGAGAGCAACACCGCCTACTTCCTCAACATCAAGGGCCCGGAGCTGCTCAACAAGTACGTCGGGGAGACCGAGCGGCACATCCGCCTGATCTTCCACCGGGCGCGGGAGAAGTCGGGCGACGGCACCCCCGTCGTCGTCTTCTTCGACGAGATGGACAGCCTCTTCCGCACGCGCGGGTCCGGCGTCTCCTCCGACGTCGAGACGACGATCGTGCCGCAGCTGCTCGCGGAGATCGACGGCGTGGAGGGCCTGGACAACGTCATCGTCATCGGTGCGACGAACCGCGAGGACATGATCGACCCGGCGATCCTGCGGCCGGGCCGCCTCGACGTGAAGATCAAGATCGAGCGCCCGGACGCCGA
>CAYSGN010000047.1:0-17572 GCA_964430615.1 uncultured Janibacter sp.
AGCCAGTCCGTCGGCAGGATGAAGGCACCCCATCCCACGGCCGACCCGAGGGCGATCGCCCACACCCAGTGGGGTTTGAGGGTCTTCTTCATCCGTTCCGGGGACTCCGCGGGACCGGCTCCGGTCACGGCGGGGCCCGGGCGGGCCGCACCTGCTGCGGCAGGTGCCGACATCGCATCTCTCAGCTGCTCGTCCATGGTCACTCAGTGCTTTCGGTTCAGGGCAGTGCGACGGGTGCCGCACCACGCGAAGGGGAGGTTGACTGGAGGCCGGCGACGAGGGCCACGCCGACGACGTCCTCGGCCGTGCAGCCTCGGGACAGGTCGTGGACCACGTGGGCCAGGCCCTGGAGGAGCGGACCGTGGCTGGTGGCCCCGGCCAGACGCTCGGTGATCTTGTAGGCGATGTTGCCGGCGGCGAGGTTGGGGAAGACGAGCACGTTGCCCGCTCCCCCGATGGCCGACCCGGGAGCCTTGGACCGGGCCACCCCCTCGACGATCGCGGCGTCGAGCTGGAGCTCGCCGTCGACCGTCAGGCGGGGGTCACGGGCGCGTACCCGCGCCGTCGCCCGTCGGACGACGTCGACGCTCGGGTGCTCCGCGCTGCCCCAGGTGCTGAAGGAGAGCATCGCCACCTTGGGCTCGACCCCGGTGAGCACCGAGAAGGTGTCCGCCGTCGCGAGGGCGATCTCGCTCAGCTGACGCTCGTCCGGCTCGGGGAGCACGGCGCAGTCGGCGAAGGCGAGAGGGCGGCCGTCGGCGAGCTCCATGATGAAGCAGCTGCTGACCGACGACGTGCCGGGCGCCGTCCCGACGACGCGCAAGGACGCCCGGAGGACGTCTCCGGTGGTGCGGGTGGCCCCGGCGACGCACGCGTCGGCCACACCGGCGACCACCGCCCCGAGGGCCAGGTACAGCGGGTCGGCCGAGCACACCGCGACCTCCTCTGGGGACCGGCCGGACAGCGCCTCGGCCACCGCCCCACCCGCCGGCCCTCGGGCGAGGACCACCGGGTCGAGGAGCTCGACGACGTCCGGCAGCCGGACCCCTTGGTCACGGGCCACGGCCCGCACCCGGTCGGGGTCACCCACGATGCACGGGGTCACCCCGACCCGGGCCAGCTCGAGGGCCGCCGTCACGACCCGGGGGTCGGCACCGTCGGCCAGGGCGACCCTCGCGCCGACACCGGTGAGCTCGGCTCGCCAGCGCCCCACGAGGTCGCCCGCCACGGACGGTGCGGGCGTGCCGGTGCTCGACTCGGTCAGCACCACCGGTCACACCCCGAGGAACCGATCGGTCGCCGACATCACGTGGTCGACGCTCGTCAGCAGGTCGTCGAGGACGTCCTGGTCGGCGACCAGCGGCGGCGAGAGGATGAGCATCGTCGCGCCCCGGTTGTCCGGACGGGTGATGAGGTTGACCTCGCGCATCGCGCTGGGGATGACCGACGTGAGGATCTCCGTCGACTGCTCAGGGGTCAGCTCTCGGCCGGTCTCGGTGTCGCCGGTGAGCTCGAGCGCGTAGAAGAAGCCCGTGCCCCGCCACTCCCTCACGCTGCGGTGACCCGCGACGATGCTGCCCAGGCCGTTCTGGAGGTACGGCTCGAGGCTGCGTACGTTGCCGAGCACGTCCTGCTCCTCGAGGACCTTGAGGTTGGCGACGGCCACGGCGGTCGAGACCGGGTGGCCGCCCCAGGTGGCACCGTGGGTGAACATCCCCGCCTCCGGCGAGCCCATGAGGCCCTGGGCCAGCGGCTCGCGGATGATGACCCCGCCGAGGGGCGCGTACCCGGACGTCGACCCCTTCGCGAAGGTGATGAGGTCCGGGACGACGTCGAAGAGGTGGCTCCCGAACCACTCACCGAGGCGGCCGAAGCCGCAGATGACCTCGTCGGCGACGAGGAGGATCCCGTGCTCGTCGCAGATGCGGCGCAGCTCCTGCCAGTAGCCCTGCGGCGGGACGAGGGCACCGCGCGAGTTCTGCACCGGCTCGGCGAAGAGCGCCGCGATGGTCTCCCCGCCCTCGCGCTCGATGACCTCGCGGATCGCCTGGATGCTCGGCAGGTCCGCTGCGCTGCCCCCCTCGGGGATGCTCTCCCCCAGCGTGTTCGGCACGTGGTGGACGCCGGGCATGAGCGGACCGAAGGGCTCCTTGTACCCGGGGATGCCGGTGACGGCGAGCGCGCCGAGGGTGGTCCCGTGGTAGGCCATGTCGCGGGCGATGATCTTCGTCCGCTCCGGCTGGCCCTGGCTGCGGTGGTACTGGCGGGCGAACTTCACGGCCGACTCCACCGCCTCGGACCCGGAGTTGACGAAGAAGACCCGCTCCAGGTCCCCGGGCGCGAGGGCGGCGATGCGCGACGCGGCCTCGACCGCCGCCGGGTGCGCGGCTCCCCAGTTGGTCCAGTAGGCGAGCGTGGACATCTGCTCGTAGGCGGCCTTCGGGATGTCGGCGCGACCGTGCCCGACGTTCACGCAGAAGAGGCCGGCGAGACCGTCGAGGAAGCGCTCCCCGTTCTCGTCGAAGAGGTAGCAGCCCTCACCCCGCTCGATGACGGGCAGGGTCTCGGACTGCCACACACGGTTCGCCGTGAAGTGCGGGAAGAGGTGCTGCTGCGCGGCCGAGCGGGCCAGGGACGTCGGCGTCTGCGTGGGAGCCAAGGTGGTCAACGTGTACCTCCAGGTGATCGGTGGTGCCGACGGGGGCACCAACATGTGGTACATCTCACTGTCCGGCATCCGTGGACCCGCCAGAAGACCCACTTCACGGTCAATTCCGGGGTACCAGAAGGGGATTCACCCTCCGATGTACCGCCGGGGCACCCGGGCCGCCACGCGGGTGAGCACCTCGTAGGGGATGGTCCCGGAGGCGTCGGCCCAGTCCTGGGCCGTGGGCTCGCCGGAGTCCCCCGGGCCGAGGACGAGCACTCGGTCCCCGGCGACGACCGGTGCGTCTCCGACGTCGACGACGAACTGGTCCATGCACACCCGGCCGAGCACGGGAGCCCGTCGTCCCCGGATGCCGACCTCGCCGCGCGAGCTGGCGTGCCGCGGGATGCCGTCGGCGTAGCCGAGCGGGACGACCGCGAGGGTCGTGTCCCGGGGCGTGACGTGGGTGTGCCCGTAGGAGATCCCGCTGCCGGCGGGCACCGCCTTCGTCTGGACGACGGAGGCGGCCAGCGTCATCGCCTGGCGCAGCCGCGGGTGCCCCTCCCGCTGCGCGGGGGGCACCGGGTCGACGCCGTAGCAGGCGATGCCGGGGCGCACCATGTCCCAGTGCGCCGCGCGAAGGGAGAGGGTCGCCGCGGAGTTGGCGATGTGCCGGGCCTCGGGCCGCAGCCCGGCCGACTCGACGAGGGCGACCGCGTCGCGGAAGACCTCGAGCTGGGCGCGGATCGAGGGGTGGCCGGGCTCGTCCGCGCAGGCGAGGTGGGACCAGACGCCGACGACCTCGATCGTGCCCTCGTGCTCGGCGTCGCGGGCGGCGGCGACGAGGCCGGGCCACAGCTCGACGGTGGACCCGCCGCGCCACATGCCGGTGTCGATCTTCAGGTGCACCCGGGCACGCCGGCCCGCCTCGTGGGCGGCCCGGCGCAGCTCGTCGAGCTGCGCGACCGTGTAGGCCGCGAGGTCGAGGTCCGCGCGGATCGCGGCGGCGTACGGCGCACCGGGCGAGGCCAGCCACGTGAAGATCGGGGCGGTGATGCCCGCCCGGCGCAGCTCCAGGCCCTCCTCGATGACGGCCGCACCGAGGCGCGCCGCTCCGCCGTCGAGGAGTGCACGGGCGGCGGGCACGAGCCCGTGACCGTAGGCGTCCGCCTTGACGATCGCCATCATCTCGGCGCCGCGGGCGTGCGCGGCGAGCGCGGCGGCGTTCTCCGCAAGGGTGGTCAGGTCGACCAGCGCCTCGCGCTGGGGTGCCGGTGCCGGAGTGTGCTCGGCCTCCGCCGGGACGCTGGTCTGCTGGGTCATCTCTCCTGCCTCTCCGGTGACCGGTCCGTCACCCACCTCCAACTCTGGGGCGCCGTGCGCGCCTCGCCCAGAGCCAGATCACCACGGCGAAGGGGGTGCCAGGCTCACCTCCGCAGGGCCTCGACGACCTCGGCCAGCCGGCGCACCCCCGGGCGGATGGCCTCCGGGTCGATGGCGGCGAAGCCCAGCCGGAAGTGGTTGGCGTGGGCCGCGGGGTCGAGGAAGAAGACATCGCCCCGCTCGAGGGCCACGCCCGCCTCCAGCGCCCGGTCCGCGAGCTCGGCGCAGTCGAGCCACTCCGGGCCGCGCACCCAGATGCTCACTCCCCCGGGCGGCGCCCCCTCGAACCAGGGCAGCTCGTCGAAGAGCGCCGAGCTGAGCGTCTCCCACTTGCGGCTGAGCCGGGAGCGGCGCCGGCGGATCGTGCGCTGGTACTGCCCGGACTCCAGGAGCAGCGCCATGCCCCGCTGGAGGTGCCCGGAGACGTGGCGGACGAGGTAACGACGGCGGCGGCGCAGCTCGGCGACCAGGTCGGGGTCGGCGACGAGGTACCCCAGACGCAGCCCAGGGGCGAAGAACTTGGTGAAGGACCCGAGGTAGATGACCCGTTCGCTGTCCGGGAGGGCCTTCAGCGCAGGGGTGGGCTTGCCGTGGTAGCGGAACTCCGAGTCGTAGTCGTCCTCGACGATGAGCGAGTCGGCGGCCTCCGCCATGGCGATCAGCCGGTGGCGCCGCTCCCCGGAGAGGGTCACGTTCGTCGGGCTGTGGTGGCTCGGGGTCACGTGCAGCAGCCGCAGACCCTCCATGCCCTGGTCCGGGACGAGGCCGTGGCCGTCCACCGGGAAGGGCACGAGACGCGCGCCGGCGACGGCGAAACGGTGCCGGGCGTCGGTGTAGCCCGGGTCCTCGACGCCGACCGCGTCGCCGGGTGCGATGAGGGTGGAGGCGAGCAGGTCGAGGCCGTGCTGGGAGCCGGAGGTAATGAGCACGTGCTCCGGGGTCACCTCGAGCCCCCGGGAGGGCAGCACGTGGCGGCAGAGCATCTCCAGCAGCAGCGGGTCGTCCTCGTCGACGCTATCCCGCAGGCTGAAGTGCAGGTGGGGCGGCTCCAGCGCCTCGCGGAGGCTGCGCGACCAGGCCAGCCGTGGGAAGTCGTCGGGATGGACCTGACCGGCGACGAAGGGGAAGGGGTGGCTGTGCCACTCCCGTGCCTTGGTGATCTCGGGCATCCCGACGTCGCGTGCGGGCAGGAGGTGGGCCTCCCAGTCGACCTTCCGCGCGGGGCGCGGGGACTCCCCTTCGGCCTCGACGCGCCCGACGAGGTCGGGGTTGATGAAGTAGCCGCGACGCGGGTGGGCGACGATCATCCCCTCGGCGAGGAACTCCTCGTACGCGGCGTTGACGGTGTTCCGCGAGATGCCGAGGTCCCGGGCCAGCTCCCGGGAGCTGGGCAGGGGCAGCATCGGGTCGAAGGTGCCGTTGACGATCTGGTGCTCGATCGCCTGTCGCAGCTGTCGGTAGAGCGGGACCGGGGACTGCGGGTCGATCCCGAGCAGGGTGGTCACCGGTGGCCGCTCCTGCGGGGTCGCATCACGCCTGGCCGTCGGCATTGCCGGCACCTCCTGTCAGGGTCGGTCGGTCGCGCGGCACCACGACGACGGGCACCGGGAGGGCACGGAGCATCCGGTGGGCCGCGTGGCCGAGGAAGATGCGGTTGCGGGCGGCCAGTCGACTGGAGCCGATGAGCACGACCTCGCTCTCGTCCCAGTCGAGGCGCTCGATCGCCTCCTCGACGGTCCGGCCGGGTGCGACATCGGCCCGCACCACGGTCCGCCGGTCGACGGCCCGGACGGCCCGGTCGAGCACGTCTTGGGCGTGCAGCTCGGCCCACCCCTTCGCCCGGGCCCCCGACCCGCGGGCGTCGACGGTGACGAGGGAGACCAGCCGCAGCGGAGCGTGCCGGCGGGCGGCGGCGTCCGTCGCCACGTCGAGGAGCGAGCCGTGACCGGCGCGGGTGCCGATGGCACAGGTGATCCGGGTGATCGCCCGCGGCGGTCGGTAGCCGGAGGGGGTGAGGGCGATCGGGACCGGGCTCCTCCGGAGCAGGGCGGTGGCGGTCGAGCCGACGGTGAAGCGACGCCAGGGAGCGCGGCTCGAGGTGCCGACGACGACGAGGTCGGCACCGACCTCCTCGGCGACCTCCAGCAGCCCCGCGGACGGTGACTCGGCGTAGACGACGTGCGGCACGGCCGTCATGCCGGGTGGGACGAAGTTCAGCAGCCGGTGCAGCCGGCCCTCGGCCTCACCCGTGAGGAAGCGTTGGTAGTTCCCCTCCTGGGCGCTCGCGGCCTGCGCCGGGCCGCGCCCGCGGACGACGTGGACCAGGTGCAGCGCCGCTCCCGTCGCGTCGGCCAGCGCCCACGCGAGGCCGATCGCCTCACGATCGTGCGGGTCGGTGGAGCACCCGATGACGAAGGCCACGATCCCTCCTCAGCTGACCAGCACCATGCCGACGGACGCGACGCACAGCACGAGGACGGTGGAGGCCAGTCCGAGCAGGAGCGGCCGGCCGCCGACCCGCTTCAGCAGGCTCACGTGCACGCCCGTGCCCAGCGCGAACATCGCGGCCGCCAGCAGCAGCGTCTGGACGAGGTGCCCGGCCTCGAGCACCCCGGACGAGAGCGGGACGAAGGTGCGCACGACGGCCATGGCGAGGAAGCCGAGGACGAAGAGGGGGACGAGCGGCGGCAGCTCCCCGCCGCCCTCGGCGACACCGGCCCGGCGGCGGAGGGCCGAGAGCACGAAGATCACCGGTGCGAGCATGAGCACCCGGGCCAGCTTGACGACGACCGCCACGGTGAGCGCGCCACCACCGATGATCCCGCCGACCGCCACCACCTGGGCGACTTCGTGGACCGACCCGCCGGCGATGAGTCCCCGGGTGTAGTCGGTGAGGTCGAAGGCGGAGAGCAGCACCGGGAGGAAGAAGATCATGAGCGTGCCGAAGAGCACGACCAGACCGATGGCCGAGGCGACCTCGTCCTCGTCGCTGTCGGTGCTCCCTTCGACCGCGGCCACGGCCGCCGCCCCGCAGATCGAGAAGCCGCAGGCGACGAGCAGGGTCAGCGGCGCGGGGATGCCCATCCACCGCCCCATGGCGAGCGTCCCGAGGATGCCGAGCGCGACGACGGCGATGACGACCGCGAGCACTCCCGCCCCCAGGCCGACGATGTCGTCGAGGGCCAGCTGCAGCCCGAGCACGACGATCCCCAGACGCAGGACGCGCTTGGCGGCGACCTTCATGCCCGGCCCGACGGACTCCGGGAGGTGCCAGACGTGGGTGAGCACGACGCCCAGCAGGATCGCGACGAGCAGGGCGCTCAGCTGCGGCACCACCTGCTGGACCCCCCAGGCGACGAGGGCCGCGGCGAAGGCCAGAGCCAGGCCCGGCGCGAGGCTGGTCGGAGGGTTCGGTGCGAGGCGGTCCGGTGGGGCCTGTGTGCGCTGCATGTTCTCACCATCCAGCGCCCACGAGGCCTCCACCAGACCGCGATCCGGCATCAGGTCATGCGTCCCGTGCATGGCCCGAGGGGGCCGTCTCGACCGCGTCGTCGTCGACGAGCTCGCTCGGGCGCACGGCCATCGTGCAGGCGAAGCTCACGAGGCCGACGACGATCACGTAGCCGCTGACGTACCAGAGCTCGCCACCGCCGCGGGAGACCAGCCAGGTGAGGATGAGCGGCGTCAGGCCGGAGGCGAAGATGCCGGAGACCTGGTACACGGCCGAGATCCCCGTGTACCGCACGTTGGCCGGGAAGAGCTCGGTGAAGAAGGCCGCGACCGGGCCGTACATGATCGGGTAGACGACGCCGAGCGAGAGCACGACGGCGACGACGGCGACGAGGTCCTTGCCCGTGTCCAGCAGCTGGAGGGAGACGAGCGTGATGGCGACCATGGCGATCGTCCCCACCGCATAGGTCCGTCGCCGGGTGAAGCGGTCCGACACGAGCCCGCACACCGGGATGAGCACGGTGAGGACGAGCGCGGCGAGCATCACCGCCAGGAGCATCGTGGACTCGGACAGGCCCGCCTGCCCCGTCCCGTAGGAGATGCTGAAGACGGCCCAGGTGTTGAAGGCCAGCCCCTCCACCCACCGGGCGCCCATGCCGAGCCAGAGGTGTCGCCGGCTGGTGCGCGAGCGCACGAGGTCCATGGCGGGGACGGCGGACTTCTCCTTCTCCGCCTCCATCTTCGTGAAGGCCGGGGTCTCCATGACCTTGAGCCGGATGTAGAGACCGACGAGGACCAGGAGCGCGCTCAGGCCGAAGGCGACCCGCCAGCCCCAGGCGAGGAAGGCCTCGTCCGTCGTGGCCCAGCTGAGGACGGAGAAGACCCCCGTGCCGAGCATCAGCCCGATCGCGAGCCCGACCTGCGGGACCGACCCGAAGAGACCCTTCCTGCCCGGGGGTGCGTACTCGGTGGACATCAGGACCGCTCCGCCCCACTCGCCGCCGATGGCGATGCCCTGGGCGATGCGCAGGACGATGAGCAGGATGGGTGCGGCGATGCCGATGGACGCGTGGGTGGGCAGCACGCCGATGAGGAAGGTGGCGATGCCCATGATGAGCATCGTCGCGACGAGGGTCTTCTTGCGGCCCACGCGGTCGCCGATGTGCCCGAAGACGACCCCGCCGACGGGGCGGGCGACGAAGCCGACGGCGAAGGTCGCGAAGGCCAGCAGGGTGCCGACGACCGGGTCGTCGGAGGGGAAGTACAGCCGGTTGAAGACGATGCCGGCGGCGACCCCGTAGAGGAAGAAGTCGTACCACTCGACGGTCGTCCCGATGACGGTCGAGAGCAGGACGGTGCGCAGCTCGGCCCGGCTCACCCGGACCGGGTCACGATGCGTGTCTCCGCCCTCCGCGTCGATCTGGTGCTCGTGGCTCGTGGTCATCAGGAGCCACCTCGGATCGCCGCACGGAAGATGTCGGCGAGGGCGTCGGCGGTGACCGGGCGCGGGACCACGGACAGCTGCCGGGTCTGCTTCATGGCGCCGGCCACGAGGGTCTCGACGTCCTCCTCGCCGTACCCGAAGTGCCCGAGGTCGCTCGGCATGCCGATGTCGGACATGAGGTCGCTCAGGACACCGGCGAGCGCGTCGGCACCGTCCGTCTGGGTGAAGGTCTGCCCGGACAGCAGCTCGGCCGCCCGCAGGTGACGCTCGGGATCACCGGGGTAGGTCCACCGGAAGACATGGGGCGCGGTCACCGACACCGCCTGCCCGTGCGGGACCATCGGCATCTGCGGGTAGCCGGCCGCCTGGTACCCCTTCACGGCCCCCGCGATGGGGTAGGCGTTGGCGTGCGGCAGGTGGGTGCCGGCATTGCCGAAGCCGGTCCCGGCATAGGTCGAGGCGAGCAGCATCTGCTCGCGGGCCCGCATGTCCCGGCCGTTCATCACGGCACGGCGCAGGTTCTTGCCCACGAGCGAGAGCGCCATCTCGCACCACACGTCGCTGATGGGATTCGAGCCGCAGAAGGCCGGGCGGGTCATCGGGTCCTCGGGCGCCGGCTTGGCGTCGAAGCGCACGCTCGTGTAGCTCTCCAGCGCGTGGGAGAGCACGTCCATGCCGCTGGCGGCGGTGACCTCCGGGGGCAGCGTCATCGTCGTCACCGGGTCGACGACGGCCAGGGCGGGCCGCAAGGAGGGGTGGCTGATGCCCGCCTTGAGGTGCTGGTCGAGCAGGTCGATGACGCAGATCGTCGTGGACTCGCTGCCGGTGCCGGCCGTCGTGGGCACGGCGATGAGAGGCTTGAGCGGGTTCGTGGGCACCTGCCCGCCACCGATCGGCGGGGTGACGAAGTCGAGGAGCTCCCCGTCGTGGCTCGTCAGCAGGCTGACCGCCTTCGTGGTGTCGATGACCGAGCCCCCGCCGACCGCGACGAAGGCGTCCCACTCGCGCTGCCGGGCGAAGTCCACCGCCTCACCGATGCTCACGTCGGTGGGCTCGACCCCCACCGTCCCGTACAGCTCCGCCTCGACCCCCGCGTCCCGGATCGAGCTCAGCACGCGCTCGGGGATCCCGGTGGCGACGACGCCCGCGTCGGCGAGGACGAGCACCGTACGGCATCCGCGGGAGGCCACCTCCGGGCCGATCTCGTCCAGCGCGCCGTGCCCGAACTTCAGCGGTGGGGCCGCCCAGGTGAAGACGGATTCGTTGAGAGACGTCATTGTTCCTCAATTCTCACTATGTGGGGGCTATCCCCACTTTGTGGATGGGATACTAGAGGACGTGGACCCGTCTGTGAACCCCCCGCTTACGATCTGTACCGTGCCCACCTCCTCGAGCGCCTCCACCCGGACGCCCGGCGCCCCGCAGCCGCCCGCCGGCACCCAGGCCGTCCGTCGGGCCACCGCCGTCCTCGACCTCTTCACCACCAGCGAGGGGCCGCTGACCGTGGGCATGGTCGCGCACGGCACCGGGCTCTCCTCGGGCACCGCCTCGCGGATCGTCGGTGCGCTGGCGGCCGAGGGCTACCTCCAGCGCACGGTCGCGGGCGAGTCCTTCCACCTGGGACCCAAGGCCGTCCTCATGGGGCAGATGGCCGAGAGGTTCTTCGGCCTCGATCAGGCGATGCCCGTCCTCGAGGGCGTCCACAGAGCATGCGACGAGTCGGTCAACCTCACGGTGCGGGACGGCACCGAGTCCGTCGTCATGCTCCGGTGGCAGAGCACCCTGCCCCTTCGCTTCGAGCAGCATCCCGGAGCCCGGTTCCCGCTGTACACGACCGCAGCGGGCAAGGCGATGCTGGCCCACGCCCCCGACGCCGAGGCCTACCTCGACTCCCTGCCCGAGACGTTGCCGGCACTGACCCCCACGACGCTGGCCACGCCCCACGACGTGCGTGCCGACGTCGCACGGACCCGGGAGCGCGGGTACTCCCTCGACGAGCAGGAGAACGTCGAGGGTGTCCGCTGCGTCGGCGCCCCTGTGCTCGACCCGTCTGGACGAGCGCACGCCGCCGTCGTCATCCAGGCCCCCACGGTGCGGATGGGGCGAACGCGCCGGGACGAGCTGGCCCGGCTCGCCGTCGAGGCCGCTGACGAGATCTCCCGACTGCTGCCCGCCGAACGCCAGCTGAGGCGTTAGCCCTCAGTCACCACGAGCCCGTGAAGGGGGTCCCGGAGCGGCTCGCTCCGGGACCCCCTTCGATCTCCTCGGCTCAGACGTAGTCCCGGTACTTGTCGAGCAGGCGCACCGGCTTGGAGAGGGCGTCCCGGCGGAAGGGGTCCCCGAGCTCGCGGGTGCACATGATCTCGATGACCGTCGTGCGGCCCTCCTTCATCTGGGCCTCGACCGCCGCCGTGAGGGCCGGCCCGACCTCGTCGAGGTCGCTCACGGTCACGCCCTCGGCGCCCATCGCCCGGGCGATGCCGGCGAAGCTCTCCGTCTCGAGCTCCCCCGCGACGAAGCGGCGGCCGTAGAAGTCGACCTGGTTCTTCTTCTCCGCGCCCCACTGCCGGTTGTGGAAGACGACGGCGGTGACGGGGATGTCGTGCCGCACGGCGGTGAGGATCTCCCCCATCGACATGCCCCAGGCCCCGTCGCCGGCGTAGGCGATCGCGGGCCGGTCCATCGCGCCGGCCTTGGCGCCGATGATCGTCGGCAGCGCGTAGCCGCAGTTGCCGAAGCTCATCGGGGCGAAGAAGGAGCGCGGCTCCTCGAAGCGCAGGTAGGAGTTGGCCACCGAGTTGATGTTGCCGATGTCCGTGGAGACCATGGCCCGCTCGGGCATGGCCTTCTCCAGCTCACGCAGCACCTGGCGCGGGCTGAGCCAGCCGCCTTCCTCCCCCTTCGCCTCCTCGATCATCTCCAGGCTGAAGGGGTCGGTCTCGTGGGTCCACTCGGTCAGCTCCTGCTCCCAGGCGTCCTGCTCGGAGCGGATCACCTCGGCGCGCTCCTCCCGGGTCTCGTCGGCGCGCAGCGTGCGGCCGGCGAGGCGGTGCAGCAGCGCGGTCGCCGACTCCGCGGCGTCACCGCAGATGCCGACGCTGATCTTCTTCACCAGGCCGAGCATCTTGTGGTCGGCGTCGACCTGGATGATCTTGGCCTCCTTGGGCCAGTAGTCCATGCCGTGCTGCGGCAGCGTGCCGAAGGGGCCGAGGCGCGAGCCGAGCGCCAGGACCACGTCGGCCTTGGCGATGAGCTTCATGGCGGCCTTGCTCCCCTGGTAGCCGAGCGGCCCGCACCACAGCGGGTGGCTGGCGGGGAAGGAGTCGTTGTGCAGGTACGAGTTGACGACCGGCGCCCCGAGACGCTCGGCGAGCTCGCGGCACTCCTCGACACCGTCGGCCATGACGACGCCGCCGCCGGAGATGATGACCGGGAACTCGGCACCGGCGAGCAGGTCGGCCGCGGCATCGAGGCTGGCGCTGCCCCCGGGCCCGCGGTCGAGCCGCTGCGGGGTGGGGATCTCGGTCTCGATCTCCCCGTAGAAGTAGTCCCGCGGGATGTTGATCTGGGTCGGGCCGATCTCGGACATCGCGCGGTCGAAGGCGCGGCCGGTCAGCTCGGCCATCCGGCGCGGGTTGTTCACGTGGGCCTGGTACTTCGTGAACTCCTGGAACATCGGCAGCTGGTTGGCCTCCTGGAAGCCGCCCAGCCCCATGCCCATCGTGCCGGTCTCCGGGGTGACGATGACGACCGGGCTGTGCGCCCAGTACGCGGCCGCGATGGCGGTGACGCAGTTGCTGATGCCCGGGCCGTTCTGCCCGATGACGAGCCCGTGCTTGCCGGTGACCCGGGCGTAGCCGTCGGCCATGTGGGCGGCCCCCTGCTCGTGCACGACGGGGACGAGGCGGATGCCGGCCGGGGCGAAGATGTCCATGGCGTCCATGAAGGCCGATCCCATGATGCCGAACATGTCGGTCACGCCGTTGGCGACGAGGGTCTCGACGAAGGCCTCCGACGGGGTCATCTTGTTCATGCCCTTGACGGCCTCGCGGCCGTCGGGCGAAGCGATGGTGGTCACGGCAGCTCCTTTGATGTCTGGTTCCGATTTATGGAACGTCACGGACCGATTTCCGTGTCTTGCAGCAACGATAGGAGGCGTGATCTCGGTGGTCAACACTTTCTGGAACTAGTTGTTCCGGTTATCGATGCTCAGTAGGGTGGGGCCTCATGGAACGCGACATCGCCGGTGAAACCCCGACCCTGCGGGTCTTCTCGCTGCTGGAGCTCATCGCCGCGAAGGACGAGTTCGTCACCCTCCAGGGCCTGGCCCTGGAGTCCGGCGTGCCCAAGCCCTCGCTGCACCGGATGCTGCGCCAGCTCGAGGACGCCGGGCTGCTCGCCCGGCAGAGCGACGGCCGTCACTACGGGACGGGCGCCAGGCTGCGTGAGCTCGCCGAGGACATCCTGCTCAACGCCGCCCAGTACGGCGCCGCGCACGGCGTGCTGCGCCACCTGGCGGAGACCACGGGAGAGAGCTGCAACCTCACCGGTCTCTCCGGCGACGAGGTCATCTACCTCGACCGCATCGAGACCACCGCCCCCCTTCGCTTCGCCCTCGAGGTCGGCAGCCGGGCACCGGTGCACGCGTCCGCCAGCGGCAAGGTGCTGCTGGCCCAGATGCCCGCCGGGCAGCGCCGCACGCTGCTCACCCACTCCCCCCTCACCCCGCTGACCCCGTCGACGATGACCGACCCGGACCAGCTGGAGGCCGCCCTCGACGAGATCCGCGAGCAGGGCTGGGCGATCGACGACGAGGAGTTCCTGCCGGGCCTGGTCTGCATCGCGGTCCCCGTCCCCAGCGAGCGCGGCCGGACCAACCGGTGCCTCGCGGTGCAGGCCCCGGTGATGCGCGTCCCGGCCGACGAGGCACCGAAGTTCGTCGAGCCCCTCCTCGAGGCGGCCGCCTCGCTCGCCGCGATCGAGCGCGAGGGCTCCACCGACACCAGCAGCGACACGGAGGAGGTCTCATGACCCCGGACACCACGCTCGCCGTGCGCGAGGTCTTCGGCCTGGACACCGACCTCGTCGTGCCGGCCTTCCGCGAGGCCGGCGAGCACGTCCCCACGCTCGACCCCACCTACCGCCTCCAGCCGGAGGTGACCCGGGCGCTGCTCGCGGGCTTCGCCCACAACCGACGGGTCCTCGTGCAGGGCATGCACGGCACCGGCAAGTCCAGCCACATCGAGCAGGTCGCGGCGCGGCTGAACTGGCCCTGCGTCCGCATCAACCTCGACGGGCACATCACCCGCCTCGACCTCATCGGTAAGGACACCATCACCCTGCGCGAGGGTCAGCCGGTCACCGAGTTCATCGAGGGGATCGTGCCCTGGGCCCTCCGGCACGGCGTCGCGCTCGTCTTCGACGAGTACGACGCGGGCCGGCCGGATGTCATGTTCGTCATCCAGCGGCTGCTCGAGCGGGAGGGCCGCCTCACCCTCCTCGACCAGTCCCGGGTGCTCACTCCCGATCCCGGCTTCCGCATCTTCGCCACGAGCAACACGGTCGGCCTGGGCAACACCACCGGGATGTACCACGGCACGCACCGGCTCAACCACGCGCAGCTGGACCGGTGGGAGATCACCGCCACGCTGGACCACCTCCCCCCGGCGGAGGAGGCGGCCATCGTCACAGCCCACGTGCCGGAGGCCGCGGAGGAGCCGGACCGGCTCTCCGGCATGGTGCGCTTCGCGGGGCTGACCCGGGCGGCCTTCGCAGCGGGCGACCTGGCCACCCTGATGTCACCGCGCACGGTCATCGCCTGGGCCGAGAACGTCGACCTCTTCGGCGATCTGGGCACCGCGCTGCGCTACACCTTCGCCAACCGGTGCGACCCCGAGGACGAGCCGGTGGTCGAGGAGCTCTTCCAGAGGTGCTTCGGCCGCGAGCTCGACCCCGCGGTGGGCGCGCAGGGCCGGGAGGTGTCGCTCGCGGGGTCACGGGCATGAGCACCGTCGGCGCCCCGGGACCCGCCCTGCTCACCGGTGACGAGACACCGCAGGAGGCCGCCCGGGCCGTGGAGCGGCTGGTCCGGGTCTCCGGGGCGACCGGCCGGGCCCTGAGCGGGAGCCCGCAGCTCGTGCGCCGCTCCTCCCGCTGGTACCTCGGCGAGCACCTCGTCCCCGCCCGCTCCCCGCACGTCCACCCGACGCCCCGCACCGACGACTGGGTCGGCCACCGGGGAGCCACGGACGCCGTCGCGCTCCTCGTCCGGCACAGCGACCCCGACCTCTTCCTCGCGACGACCCCGGGGGACGACGTCGTCGCCGACCTCGTCTTCGCCCTCCTCGAGCAGCTGCGGGTCGAGTCCCTCGCGGACCCGTCGCTGCCGGGGGTCGCAGCCAACCTCGAGCGGCGCTTCGCCGCGTGGACGCGGCAGGTCGTCGGCAGCGACCTCGTCGAGACCGAGCAGGGACTCCTCGTCCTCACCGTCGCGCAGATCTGCCGGTCGCGGGTGCTCTCCGGTGAGATCGAGGACCAGGTCAGCGACCTCATCGAGCCCACCCGCTTCGCCGTCGCGGGGGCCCTCGGCGCGGCCCTGGTCCGCCTCCGTCCCGCTCGCCGGGACCAGGCCGCCTACGCCGTGCCCGCGGCCGAGCTGGCCCGCTCCGTCGCGGCACTCCTCGAGTCGGCCCGGGCGTCGGAGGGCCGGGCCGAGGACGAGGACGAGGAGGAGCACCCCCTTGGCACGGGGGCCCTCTCGCTGCTCGTCGGCTTCGACGAAGGGGAGGCTCCGCCAGGGCGGCTCTCCCTCGGGCGCAGCGTCGCCCTCGGCGAAGGGGGCGGCTACCGCGTCTTCACCCGGCGGCACGACCGGTGCGACGCGTCCGGTGACCTCGTGCCGGCCGCCGAGCGGGCAGGGCTCGTCGAGCACCTCACCGAGCTCGTGCGCGAGAGCGGCCTGGGCGTCGCGCGCCTGGCCCGGGCGATGGGCACGAGCTTCGCTGTGGCGGAGCCGGCGGCCTGGGAGCTCGACCTCGAGGAGGGCGAGCTCGACCCGTCCCGGCTGACCCGACCGGTGACCCGGACCGGCGACGCCCGCGTCTTCCGCGCCCGTCGGGAGCGCCCCTCCCCCGCGGTCGCCGTGACCATCCTGCTCGACTGCTCCGGATCGATGAAGGTCCACCGCGAGCGCCTCGCGCCGTTGATGCAGGCGTGGGGGCTGGCGATGAACCGCGCCGGCCTGCCCGGAGAGATCCTCGGGCACACCACCCGGACGTGGGGCGGTACCCGGGCACGCCGGGACTGGCAGCGGGCCGGCCGCCCCCGCCGACCAGGGCGTCTGAGCGAGCTGCAGCACCTCGTCCTGCGCGACGCCGGAGCGACTCGCGCCCGGGAGGTGCAGGCGTGGTCGATGCTGCGCGACGTGGACTACCGCGAGGGGGTCGACGGGGAGGCGATCGTGTGGGCGGCGGAGCGGCTGCGCTCGATCGAGGCCCGGCGGCACGTGCTGGCGGTCGTCACCGACGGCTCACCGATGGAGACCTCGACCGCACGGGCGAACGACGCGGGCTACCTCGACCAGCACCTGCGCGAGGTCATCACGGGCCTGGAGCGCTCTCCGGACATCGACCTCGTCGGGGTCGGGGTGGGCCTGGACCTCTCCGAGTGGTTCGGTCGCTACCACGTGCTCGATCTCGCCGAGCCCCTCACGCGCACCGCGCACGAGCTGCTCGCGACGCTCGGCCGGGCCCGCTGACCACCGCCCGGCTGCCCGGCCCGCAGCAGCGGGTCAGTACCAGTGGGGGTCCTGCTGGCTCCAGAACTCCAGGGCGCTGCACGGATCCCCGTAGGACTTCTCGATGTAGTCGATGCCCCACTGCATCTGGGTGATCGGGTTGGTCCTCCAGTCCGAGCCGATGGCCCGCATCTTGCGCGCCGGCAGCGCCTGGGCGATGCCGTAGGCGCCGGAGGTGGAGTTGGTCGCGTCCCACTCCCACTCGCTCTCGCCGACCCACAGGTCGTGCAGGCACATCCACTCCTTGTCCGAGAAGCCGGCCTCGAAGGCCAGCTCACGGCCCCACGGCTTGGGGTCCTTGCGGATGATCGCCAGCTCCTCGTCGGAGTAGCGCTGCCGGCTGACGGGCAGGTCCGCATCCCGGCCTCCCGAGGGCTCCTGGGTCCCGCGCTGCTGCTCCTTCGCGTGGGCCCGGCGCACCCGCTCCTCGGCGCGATCGTCCCGCTCGGAGGCGCGCCGCTCCCGGTGGGCGCTGCGCGAGAGCGCCTGCTCACGACGCTGCTCGCTCACGTCGATGGTCGGCTCGCCGGACGGCTCGGCGGAGATCTGGGCGGTCGCGACCCGCAGGGCCGCGCTGGGGCTGCCCGCCGCCACGGTCATGCCGATGCTCGTGAGGACCCCCAGGACCAGGGTCCCGCCGACGAGGGCACCGTGTCGCGGGCGTCCCGGCCGCGTGGAGTGCCGGGGCGCATGTCGACTCCGGGACACCTCACCAGCTCCTTCCCTGCTCCGTCGACGCTGCCGTCGACGTGTGGGGTCCGCCGGTGACGCCCCCTGGCCGTGATCCGTTCGAGACACTAACCGAGGGCTTCACCCAGGTGCAACGGCTGCCGGCACCCACCGTGCGCATCCC
>CAYSGN010000047.1:17672-19457 GCA_964430615.1 uncultured Janibacter sp.
CGTGCCCCGGCTCAGACCTCCAGGCCCTCGAGGAGGTCGGTGACCAACGCGGCCACCGGGCTGCGCTCGCTGCGGGTGAGGGTGATGTGGGAGAAGAGCGGGTGCCCCTTGAGGGTCTCGATGACGGCGGCGACGCCGTCGTGGCGCCCGACGCGCAGGTTGTCCCGCTGGGCGACGTCGTGGGTGAGGACGATCTTGGAGTTCTGCCCCACCCGGGACATGACGGTGAGCAGCACGTTGCGCTCCAGGCTCTGCGCCTCGTCGACGATGACGAAGGCGTCGTGCAGGCTGCGGCCGCGGATGTGGGTCAGGGGCAGCACCTCGAGCATGCCGCGGTCGAGGACCTCCTCGACGACCTCCGTGCTGACGAGGGCACCGAGGGTGTCGTGCACCGCCTGCGCCCAGGGGCCCATCTTCTCCCCCTCGGTGCCCGGGAGGTAGCCGAGGTCCTGTCCGCCGACGGCGTAGAGCGGGCGGAAGACGACGACCTTGCGGTGCTGGCGTCGCTCCATGACGGCCTCGAGGCCGGCGCACATCGCCAGGGCGCTCTTGCCGGTGCCGGCCCGGCCCCCGAGGCTGACGATGCCCACGTCCGGGTCGAGCAGCAGGTCCAGGGCGATGCGCTGCTCGGCCGAGCGGCCGTGCAGCCCGAAGGCGTCGCGGTCGCCCCTGACGAGCCGGACCTGCTTGTCCGCGCCCACGCGGCCGAGGGCGTTGCCCCGCTCGGAGATGATCTTCAGGCCGGTGTGGCAGGGCAGCTCGGCCGCGGCGAGGTGCTCCACCCGACCGGTCTCGTAGAGCTGGTCGACCTCCTCGCCGGCCATCTCCAGCTCGGCCATGCCGGTCCACCCGGAGTCCTCGCGGGTCTGCTCGTGGCGGTACTCCTGGGCGTCGATGCCGACGGCCGAGGCCTTGACCCGCATCGGCAGGTCCTTGCTCACCACCGTGACGTCGTGCCCCTCGAGCGCGAGGTTCTGGGCGACGGCGAGGATGCGGGTGTCGTTGTCACCGAGGCGGAAGCCGGAGGGCAGGCAGGACGGATCGGTGTGGTTGAGCTCCACGCGCAGGCTGCCGCCGTCGTCGTTGACGTCCACCGGGGCGTCCAGGCGTCCCTCCCGGACCCGCAGGTCGTCGAGCAGACGAAGGGCGGTCCGCGCGAAGTAGCCCAGCTCGGGGTGGTGCCGCTTGGCCTCCAGCTCGGTGACGACGACGACGGGGAGGACCACCTCGTGCTCCTTGAAGCGCAGCATCGCCCGTGGGTCGGAGAGGAGGACGGAGGTGTCCAGGACATAGGTGCGCATCCCCTCCTCCTGAGGGGGCAGGTGCACGGGGCCGGGCTGCTCGCGGGGCGGCACGGGGGACGGGGCGGCGGTCTGGGTGGGCAGGTCGCTCACGTCGAACTCCTCCGGGCGCCGCGCCGGGTGGCGCGTGCGCGCCTACTCTCGGTGCTGGTGCCGGGACCGGACCCTCGGCGTGAGCGAGGACCGGGACCGGCCCGTCCTGCTCAGCAACATGCGTCGGGCCTCCCGGACGGGATCACTGGTGGGTCCCGTCGTCATTCACGCTACGGCGCCCGGCGTCCGATCTCACGCAAGCGCGCGCGTGTCGGGCCGGCAGCCGGCGATGTTCATCCCCGGGACACCCGGCGGTCGCCCCGCGCGGGGACTCAGGCCCCGTAGCGCCGGTGCCGGTCCGCGTAGGAGCGCAGCGCCCGCAGGAAGTCGACCCGCCGGAACTCCGGCCAGTAGACCTCGCAGAAGTAGTACTCGCTGTGCGCCGACTGCC
>CAYSGN010000048.1:0-19037 GCA_964430615.1 uncultured Janibacter sp.
CGAGGACGTCCTCGCCGTCGAGGGTCACCGAGCCGGAGGTGACGGTGTACTTCGGGTGGCCCGCGATGGAGTAGGCCAGGGTCGACTTGCCGGACCCGTTGGGGCCCATGATCGCGTGCGTCTCACCGGAGCGGATCGTCAGGGAGACCCCCTTGAGGATCTCCTTGGGGCCGTCCTCGGTGTCGACGCTGACGTGCAGGTCCTTGATCTCAAGCGTTGCCATGTCTGTTCTTTCCTTCGAAGTCTGTGGGTCAGTCGGCCAGGGCGACGAGGACGTCACCGGTCTCGGTGACGCGGACCGTGTGCACGGCGACGGGGACGGTCGCCGGCATCTGGGTGGGCTCGCCGGTGTTGAGGTCGAAGCAGGATCCGTGCAGCCAGCACTCGAGGGTGTCGCCCTCGACGTCCCCCTCGGAGAGGGAGACGTTGGCGTGGGTGCAGGTGTCGTCGATCGCGTGCACCGCGCCGTCCTCGGTCCGCACGATCGCCACGAGGCGGCCGTGGATGTCCGCCTTGACGGCGCCCTCGTCGGGGAGCTCGTCGATGTGGCAGACCCGGATGAAGTCGGTGTCGGGCACGGCGCTCATGCCGGCACCCCCGCGGCGGTCGGCGTGGCCGCCAGCTCCTCGTCGATCGCCGCCATGATGCGCTCGCTGATCTCCGTGTCACCGATGCGCGCGACGATGCTGTTGAAGAAGCCGCGCACGACCAGGCGACGGGCCTGGTCCTCCGGGATGCCCCGGGACTGCAGGTAGAAGAGCTGGAGGTCGTCGAACCGACCGGTCGTCGAGGCGTGGCCGGCACCGATGATCTCGCCGGTCTCGATCTCCAGGTTCGGCACGGAGTCCGCCCGCGCCCCGTCGGTGAGGACGAGGTTGCGGTTGAGCTCGTACGTGTCGGTCCCCTCCGCGGCCGCCCGGATGAGCACGTCGCCGACCCAGACGGTCTGCGCGGTCTCGCCCTGCAGAGCGCCCTTGTACTCGACGTTGCTGCGGCAGTGCGGTGCCTCGTGGTCCACGAAGAGCCGGTGCTCGAGGTGCTGGCCGGCGTCGGCGAAGTAGACCCCGAAACCCTCGAAGCTGCCGCCGGGGCCGGTGTAGGAGGCGTTGGTGTTCAGCCGCACGATCCCACCACCGATGGTGATGGCGATGTGGCGCACGCTCGCGTCCCGCCCCACGACCACGTCGTGCTGGCCGAGGTGGCGGGAGTCGTCCTCCCAGTCCTGGAGCGAGACGATCGTCAGCTGCGAGCCGTCGCCGGCCTCGACGCCGAGGAGCTCGTTGTAGTCCGCGCTCCCGGCGTGCTCGACGACGATCGTGGCCTTCGCGAAGGCGCCGGCGCGCACGTGGTGGGCGGCGTGGACGATGCCGTTGCCCTCCCCGGTCAGACGCAGGCGCACCGGCTCGGTGAACTCGGCCTCCGCGGGGATGTCGATGACGGCCACGTCACCGCTGTGTGCGGCGGCCACGACGGCCGCGCGGTCAGCGGGCGCCTGGGCGCTCGCGCGCCACTCCGCGACGGGCACCGTCGTGCGGGTGACCCCCTCGGGGAGCACGTGCTCGAGCCCGAGCCGCCCCGTGGCGGCCTCGTCGGCGAAGAGGTCGGTGAGGCGGTTCACCGGGGTGAAGCGCCAGTCCTCCTCCCGGCCGGTCGGCACCGGGAAGTCGGCGACGTCCCAGGACCGGGTCCGCTCGGCGCGCGAGGCGTCCGGGACCATCGTCTCGGCGGAGTGGGTGTGAGCCTGTCGGCTCGAGGTGTCAGCCAGCAGGCTCATATCAGCCAACGGCTCCTTCCATCTGGAGTTCGATGAGGCGGTTGAGCTCGAGGGCGTACTCCATCGGGAGCTCCTTGGCGATGGGCTCGACGAAGCCGCGCACGATCATCGCCATGGCCTCCTCCTCGCTCATCCCTCGCGACATGAGGTAGAAGAGCTGGTCCGCGGAGACCTTCGAGACGGTCGCCTCGTGACCCATCTGCACCTCGTCCTCACGGACGTCGACGTAGGGGTAGGTGTCCGAGCGGCTGATCGTGTCGACCAGCAGCGCGTCGCAGACGACGTTCGACTTGGAGTTCTTCGCCCCCTCGAGGACCTGGACCAGGCCCCGGTAGGAGGTTCGGCCCCCGCCGCGGGCGACCGACTTGGAGACGATCGAGCTCGAGGTGTTCGGCGCGGCGTGGACCATCTTGGCGCCGGCGTCCTGGTGCTGCTCCTCGCCCGCGAAGGCGACGGAGAGGGTCTCCCCCTTCGCGTACTCACCGAGGAGGAAGCACGCCGGGTACTTCATCGTCACCTTGGAGCCGATGTTGCCGTCGACCCACTCCATCGTCCCGCCCTCGGCGACCGAGGTGCGCTTGGTGACGAGGTTGTACACGTTGTTCGACCAGTTCTGGATCGTCGTGTAGCGCACCCGGGCGTTCTTCTTGACCACGATCTCGACGACCGCGCTGTGCAGCGAGGCGGTCGTGTAGACCGGCGCGGTGCAGCCCTCGACGTAGTGCACGTAGCTGCCCTCGTCGGCGATGATCAGGGTCCGCTCGAACTGCCCCATGTTCTCGGTGTTGATCCGGAAGTAGGCCTGGAGCGGGATCTCGACGTGCACGCCCGGCGGCACGTAGATGAAGGACCCACCGGACCAGACGGCGGTGTTGAGCGCCGCGAACTTGTTGTCCCCGGAGGGGATGACGGTGCCGAAGTACTCCCGGAAGAGGTCCTCGTGCTCGCGCAGCCCGCTGTCGGTGTCGACGAAGATGACGCCCTGGGACTCGAGGTCCTCACGGATCTGGTGGTAGACGACCTCGGACTCGTACTGCGCGGCGACACCGGCGACGAGCTGCTGCTTCTCCGCCTCGGGGATCCCGAGCCGGTCGTAGGTGTTGCGGATGTCCTCCGGCAGGTCCTCCCAGGAGCTGGCCTGGTTCTCCGTCGACTTCACGAAGTACTTGATGTTCTGGAAGTCGATGCCCGTGAGGTCGCTGCCCCAGCTGGGCATCGGCTTCTTGTCGAAGAGACGCAAGGCCTTGAGACGACGCTCACGCATCCACTCCGGCTCGGACTTGCGCTCGGAGATGTCCTCGACGACCTCCTTGCTCAGGCCGCGCTTGGCAGAGGACCCAGCCGCGTCGCTGTCGGACCAGCCGTACTCGTAGCGGCCGATGTCCTTCAGCCCGGGGTTGAGCTCTTCGATGTTGGTGCTCATCGGGTGGACCTTCCTGTTTCGGGTCGTGCCGTCCCCGGCGTGGGGACGAAGGTGGTGCAGACGTGGTCGCCCTGGGCCAGCGTGGCCAGCCTCTGGACGTGGACGCCGAGGAGCCTGCTGAAGGCATCCGCCTCGGCCTCGCAGAGCTCGGGGGCCTCCGCCGCGACGTGCTGCACCGGGCAGTGGCCCTGGCACAGCTGGACCCCGACGACGCCGTCCTCGCCGACGGGTCGGGCGGTGGCAGCGTAGCCCTCCGTGCGGAGGGCGTCGACGAGGGCCTCGACACGAGCGCGGGGGTCGTCCCCGGCCGCGTCGACGAGCTCGCCGTACCGCTCCTCCAGCGCAGCCACGCGCTGGTCCGCGAAGTCACGGACCGCCTGGTC
This sequence comes from uncultured Janibacter sp., assembly GCA_964430615.1. Lineage (GTDB taxonomy): Bacteria > Actinomycetota > Actinomycetes > Actinomycetales > Dermatophilaceae > Janibacter. Next base: position 3,581 of record CAYSGN010000048.1, read on the forward strand.
GCCGGAGGTGTCCCGGAGGAAGCGGACGACCTCCGAGGCCAACGCGTCGTAGTCGGCGGTCAGATGGGCGTGACCGCCCTCGCCGACGACCCACTCGCGGGCGGGACGTCCCCGCCCCCGCTTGACGGTCGTCCGGGCGTGGCTCTCGACGGCTCCCTCGGCGGCGAGCTGGTCGAGATGGCGGCGCACGCCGGTGGCGGTCAGGCCGAGCAGGTCGGCCAGCTCGGCGGCCGTGATGGGGCCGTTCTCGCTGATCGCGGTCAGCACGCGGTCCCGTGTCCGGGCATCAGGACCCAGGTCGTCCGGGGACGACCGAGGTGCCTGCGCTGCATTAACCACACATCCATGTTACGTAATTATCCGTGCCTGACAACAAAGGCATCCCTAATGCGAGGACCTCAGGTGCCCTGCCTAGACTTCACGTCCGTGACTCGAGCCGTTGTCGTGGACGACCTGCGCCGCGTCTTCGGTGACACCGTCGCCGTGGACGGGGCCACATGGGGTGCCGACTCCGGGGCCATCACCTGCGTGCTCGGGCCCAACGGCGCGGGCAAGACGACCACGATCGAGTGCCTCGAGGGGCTCCAGCGCCCCGACGGCGGCACCTGCCGGGTGCTCGGCACGGATCCGTGGCGCGCCGGGGCCGCGCACCGCTCCCGGGTGGGCGTCATGCTCCAGGACGGGGGGCTGCCGCAGAGCGCCTCCGCCGACCGGCTGCTCGGCCACCTCGGCCGCCTGTACGCCCGCACCCGCATCGCCGAGCTGCGCGAGCGCCTGGACCTCGCCCCCTTCGCCCGCACCCCGGTGCGCCGGCTCAGTGGCGGTCAGCGCCAGCGCGTGGCCCTGGCCGCGGCCCTCGCCGGGGACCCGGAGGTCGCCTTCCTCGACGAGCCGACCGCGGGCCTGGACCCGCACGCCCGCCTCGACGTGTGGGACCTGCTGCGCGAGAGGGCCGAAGGGGGGACCACGCTCGTCGTCACGACGCACGGCTTCGAGGAGGCCGAACGCCTCGCGGACCGGGTCGTCATCCTCGACCGCGGGCGGGTGGTCGCCGACGGCACCCCGGCGGCCGTCGCCGGGACGCAGAGCCTGGAGCAGGCCTACTTCGCCCTCACGGGGGGCCGCCGTGGCCGTTGACACCGACAGTGCCCGCCCGACCTCCAACGCCCGCTCGCGCGCCTCACGGGTGCTGGCCCAGGCCCGCTTCGAGGCCGAGATCCTCCTGCGCAACGGCGAGCAGCTCCTCGTCTCCCTCGTCCTGCCAGCCCTGGCGATGGTGGGCCTGGTGCTCGCCTCGTTCCCGGATCTCGACGACCCCCGGGTCGGCGTCGTCGTGCCGGGGGTGCTCGCCCTGGCCATCGTCTCGACCTCGTTCACCGGGCAGGCCATCCAGACCGGCTTCGACCGCCGCTACGGGGTGCTGCGGTTCGCGGCGACCACCCCCGTGGGGACCGACGGCCTGCTGGCCGGCAAGGCCGTGGCCGTCGCGGGCGTCACGCTCCTCCAGCTCCTCGTGCTCGGGCTGCTCGGCGTCGGGCTCGGCTGGGACCCCGACGCCGTCGGGCTCGCGATCGCCCCGGTGACCGCGGCCCTGGGCGTGTGGGTCTTCGTCGCCCTCGCCCTGCTCCTGGCGGGCACCCTGCGTGCCGAGGCGGTGCTCGCGCTGGCCAACCTCGTCTGGGTGCTCCTCGCCGGCGTCGGCGGGCTGCTCCTGCCCGGGTCCACCTACGGGGCCGTCGGGGAGGTCGTGCGCTGGCTCCCCTCGGGAGCCCTGGGGGACGCCCTGCGCGGCGGGCTCGGCCACGGGAGCCTCCCGCTGCTCGAGTGGGCCGTGCTCCTCGTCTGGGGCGTCGTCCTCAGCCTCCTCGTCGGCCGCACCTTCCGGTGGCGGGACTGAGCGGGGCAGGGCGAGCATGACCGCCACCCCCGACGCCGGGACCGGCGCGGGCGCCACCTACCGTGGTGCCGTGCCCGATGCCTCCCCCGCAGCCGCGCGTTGGCTGCGCCCCCTCCTGCTGCTCAACCTCGTCGTCGAGGTCCTCATCGTCGTCACCGGCGGCCTCGTCCGGCTCACCGGCAGCGGCCTCGGCTGCCCCACCTGGCCCCAGTGCGTCCCCGGCTCCTACGTGCCCACGCACGAGCAGGAGCAGGGCATCCACAAGTTCATCGAGTTCGGCAACCGGACCCTGACCGGCCTGCTCGGCATCGTCGCGCTCGTCCTGCTGTGGGCGCTCTACCGCTGGGCCCGCGACCGGCCCGAGCTCGTCCGCGGGGCGTGGGTCGTCCTCGCCGGCGTCGCCGCCCAGGCGATCGTCGGGGGCATCACGGTGCTCACCGGGCTCAACCCGTGGATCGTCGCCTTCCACTTCCTCTGCTCGATGGTGCTCATCGCCGTCTCGGCGTGGCTGTACTGGCGGCACGCACGACCCGCCGGTCACACCGTCTCGCTCGTCCACCCGCTCGTCGAGCGCACCGCCTGGGCGGTCTGCGTGCTCGCCGGGGTGGTGCTCGCCCTCGGGACGGTCGTCACCGGGTCGGGCCCGCACTCCGGCGACGCCGAGGCGCCGGCGCGCACCGGCTTCGACCCGCGCACGATCTCGTGGCTGCACGCGGACGCGGTGATGCTCTTCACCGGGCTCGTCATCGCGGTGTGGCTGGGCGCCCGCCTCACCGGCCGGAGCGACCGCCCCGGCCGGGCATGGGCCGTCGTCCTCTTCGTCACGCTCGCGCAGGGACTCATCGGCTACGTGCAGTACCTGACGGCCCTCCCCGAGGTGCTCGTGCTCGCCCACATGCTCGGCGCCTCGCTGCTCGTCGTGGCCATCGCCCGCGCCCTCGTGCTCTCCCGCGAGGTCGAGGCCTCCCCTTCCTCCTAGCCTCGTCCGGGCTCCAGGACACCGCCCCGAGCGGGTCGAGGTGAACCTGCACGGCCGGACGGCACTCGAATACCTCGCACCACCCGGCCGGGCACGGGTCGAGGTATCAGCGCGCGGCCGAGCAGCACGCGAACACCTCGAACCCCACGCCGAACGCACGAAGGGCGGCCACAGCCGCCCGTCCGAGGAGCGCCGGGCGTCCGCCCCGGGCGCCCGGCAGGACGGCGGTCAGCTCAGGCCGGGCAGCGGGAGGTGGAGCAGCGGGTCGATCGCGACACCCAGGAAGAGCAGGGTGACGTAGGTGATCGAGAAGTGGAAGAGGCGCATCGGTCGGAGGGTGCGCTGGTCGGCGCCGCGCTTGGCCGCCGCGAGCAGGCGGTGGGCCTCCCCCACGAAGAGGCCCCCCGAGACCACGGCGGCGATCGCGTAGACCCATCCCATCGGGGCGACGGGGATGAGCGCGAACGACGTGGCGACCATGACCCAGGAGTAGACGACGACCTGGCGGGCCACCGTCGTCTGCTGCTCGACGACGGGGAGCATCGGCACCCCGACGGCCGCGTAGTCGTCGGTGAAGCGCATGGACAGGGGCCAGTAGTGCGGCGGCGTCCAGAAGAAGATCACGAGGAAGAGGATGAGCGCCGGCCAGTCGAGACCGTTCGTCACCGCCGACCACCCGATGAGCACGGGCATGCACCCGGCGACGCCGCCCCAGACGATGTTCTGCGACGTGCGCCGCTTGAGCAGCATCGTGTAGATGACGGCGTAGAGGAAGATCGCGGCCAGCGAGAGCATCGCCGACAGCGGGTTGACCAGGGCCCACAGCCAGACGGTCGACAGGGCGGTCAGCGCGAGGGCGAAGACCATGGCCGCCCGGACCGACACCACGCCGGTCACGAGCGGACGACCGGACGTACGGCCCATGTGGGCGTCGATGTCCCGGTCGTAGATCATGTTGAACGTGTTCGCCGCGCCGGCGCTCAGGCTGCCGCCGACGAAGGTGGCCACGACCAGCCAGAGGGAGGGCACCCCGCCCTCGGCCAGGAACATCACGGGGATCGTGGTCACGAGCAGCAGCTCGATGATGCGCGGTTTGGTGAGGGCCACGTAGGCGCCGACGGTGCGGCGCCACGACGGGGTCGCCGGCGACTGCGCGCGCGTCGACTCGATGGTGGTCACGAACTGCCTTTGCCGAAGGGGGTGGGTACGGCCGCGCAAGGCGTCGGCCTCGGCATCCAGTCTACCCGGGCCGCCGTCACGACCGGGTGCACCCCCTTCGCGCTTCGACGTGACCTTGCTCGCGACTAGTGTGGGGCACGGCACCCCCCCGCGTCATGAACGAGAAAGGGCATCCGTGAGCACGGACACCGACACCTCCCCCAAGGCCGCCGCGAAGAAGCCGGGGAAGGCGGCGCGACCGGGTGGCACCACCCGCACCGTCACCTCCGCCGGCCCGAACGGCACGGCCGGCACCGCTGCGCGGTCGGACTCCCTCCCCCGCCCCGTGGTCAAGAAGGCCCGGTGGACCGACCTCGACGTCCGGGCCGTCGACACGGCCCGCCTGCTCGCCGCCGACGCGGTGCAGAAGGTCGGCAGCGGCCACCCGGGCACCGCGATGAGCCTGGCCCCGGCGGCCTACCTCCTCTACCAGCAGGTGCTCGACCACGACCCGAGCGACCCCACGTGGCAGGGCCGCGACCGCTTCGTCCTCTCGGCCGGCCACTCCTCGCTCACCCAGTACATCCAGCTCTTCCTCTCCGGCTACGGCGTCGAGCTGAGCGACCTGAAGGCCCTGCGGACCTGGGGCTCGATCACCCCCGGCCACCCGGAGGTGCACCACACCCCCGGCGTCGAGATCACCACCGGGCCGCTCGGCTCCGGGATCGCCTCGGCCGTCGGCATGGCGATGGCCCAGCGTCGGCAGCGGGGCCTCTACGACCCCGAGGCGAAGGCGGGGACCTCCCCCTTCGACCACAAGGTCTGGTGCATCGCCTCCGACGGTGACCTCCAGGAGGGCGTCTCCTCCGAGGCGAGCTCGCTCGCCGGCCACCAGGAGCTGGGCAACCTCAACGTCATCTACGACGCCAACCAGATCTCCATCGAGGACGACACCGACATCGCCTTCACCGAGGACGTCGCCATGCGCTACCGGGCGTACGGCTGGGACGTCATCGAGGTCGACTGGCGCGGCAACGGCTCGGGGGCCGAGTACGTCGAGGACGTGGACGCCCTCTACGAGGCCTGCCGCGACGCGCAGAAGAACACCAAGGCGCCGACCCTCATCGTGCTCCACACGATCATCGCCTGGCCCGCCCCGGAGAAGCAGGACACCGGCGCCTCGCACGGCTCGGCCCTCGGCGAGGAGGAGGTCGCCGCGACCAAGGAGCTGCTCGGCTTCGACCCGAAGAAGGACTTCGCGGTCGAGAAGGACGTCCTCGCCCGCACCCGCGAGGTGAAGAAGCGCGGTAAGGCCGCCCACAAGGAGTGGGACAAGGCGATGCGCGAGTGGCGCAGGGCCAACCCGGAGCTGGCCGAGGTCTACGACCGCGCCGTGGCCAGCGAGGTCCCGGCCGGCCTGAAGAAGGCCCTGCCCACCTTCGAGGCGGACGCCAAGGGCCTCGCCACGCGCGCCGCCTCCGGCAAGGTGCTCACCGCCCTCGCCGACGTCATGCCGGAGCTGTGGGGCGGCTCGGCCGACCTCGCCGGGTCGAACAACACGACCATGGACGGGGCGGCCTCGTTCATCCCGCGGTCGAAGCAGACCGAGGCCTTCCCCGGCAACGAGTACGGTCGCACGCTGCACTTCGGCATCCGTGAGAACGCCATGGGCATGACGATGAACGGCATCGCCCTCGAAGGACTGACCCGCGTCTACGGCGGGACCTTCCTCGTCTTCTCCGACTACATGCGCCCGGCGGTGCGCCTGGCGGCCCTCCAGCAGCTGCCCGTCACCTACGTGTGGACGCACGACTCCATCGGGCTCGGCGAGGACGGCCCGACCCACCAGCCGATCGAGCACCTCGCGGCGCTGCGGGCCATGCCCGGCCTCGACGTCGTCCGGCCCGCCGACGCCAACGAGGTGAGCGTCTGCTGGGGCCAGGTCCTCGAGAACGCCTCCACCGCGGCGCTGGCCCTCTCCCGGCAGAAGACCCCGGTCATCGACCGCTCCGAGTACGCCGCGGCGAAGGGGGCCGCGAAGGGCGGCTACGTCCTCGCCGAGGCGAGCACGGAGACCCCGGACGTCATCCTCGTCGCCACGGGGACCGAGGTGGCCATCGCGCTGGAGGCCCGGGCCACGCTGGAGAAGGCCAAGATCGGCACCCGGGTGGTCTCCATGCCCTGCCGCGAGTGGTTCGAGCGCCAGACCAGGGCCTACCGGGAGAAGGTGCTGCCCGCCGCGGTGCGCGCCCGTGTCTCCGTCGAGGCGGCCACCCGCTTCGGCTGGCGGGAGATCGTCGGCGACGCCGGCGAGAGCGTCGGCATCGACCACTTCGGCGCGTCCGCGGACGTCGACACCCTCTACCGGGAGTTCGGCATCACCCCCGCGGCCGTCGTCAAGGCGGCCAAGACCTCCATCAAGAACGCGAAGGGATGAACTCGTGAGCACACTCCCCACCAAGCCCGGTCCCGTGCAGGCACTCGCCGAGGAGGGGGTCTCGGTCTGGCTCGACGACCTCAGCCGCGAGATGCTTCGCTCCGGCGGTCTGCAGGAGCGGATCGACACCAAGGGCATCGTCGGCGTCACCACCAACCCCTCGATCTTCCAGGCCGCCCTCGCCGAGGGTGAGGCCTACACCGAGCAGCTGCGTGAGCTCGCCGCCGGGGGCAAGGACGTCGACGAGGTCGTCTTCACTCTCACCACCGACGACGTGCGCGAGGCCTGCGACCTCTTCCGTCCGGTCTACGAGGCCACCGACGGCCTCGACGGGCGGGTGTCGATCGAGGTCGACCCGCGGCTGGCCGACGACGCCAAGCAGACGGCCGTCGTCGCCCGGCAGCTGGCCGAGACCGTCGACCGCCCGCAGGTCTTCATCAAGATCCCCGCGACGGAGGCAGGTCTGCCGGCCATCACCGAGACCCTCGCCGCGGGCGTGAGTGTCAACGTCACGTTGATCTTCAGCCTCGAGCGCTACCGCGCGGTGATGAACGCCTTCCTCGAGGGCCTCGAGGGTGCCCTCGAGGCGGGTCACGACATCTCGAAGATCCACTCGGTCGCCTCCTTCTTCGTCTCCCGCGTGGACACCGAGATCGACAAGCGGCTCGAGGCCATCGGTTCCCCGGAGGCGATGGAGCTGCGCGGCAAGGCCGGCGTGGCCAACGCCCGCCTGGCCTACCAGGCCTACGAGGAGGTCTTCTCCACCCCGCGGTGGCAGCGCCTCGAGGGCGAAGGGGGACGCCGCCAGCGTCCGCTGTGGGCCTCCACCGGCGTGAAGAACCCGGACTACCCGGACACGCTGTACGTCACCGAGCTCGTGGCGCCCGACACGGTCAACACGATGCCCGAGAAGACCCTCGACGCGACGATCGACCACGCGGAGGTCACCGGTGACACGGTCCGGGGCACCTACGAGTCGGCCACCGAGACCCTCGACGCCCTCGACCGTCTCGGGATCAGCTACACCGAGGTGACCGACCTCCTCGAGAAGGAGGGCGTCGAGAAGTTCGAGAAGGCCTGGGGCGAGCTGCTCGACGGGGTGCGCACCGAGCTGGACAAGGTGAGCCGATGACGTCGCTGTCCGTGGGCGCCGCCGGCGCCGCCGCGGAGGCCGTCTCGTCCCGCGTGCCCGGGCTGGTCGAGGAGTCCTTCGCCAGCCGGCTCTTCGCGCAGGACGCGACGCTGTGGGGCACGGAGGCTCAGGAGGAGGCCGCCAAGCGGCTCTCCTGGGTCGGTCTGCACCGCTCGTCCCGGCACCTGCTGGGCCAGATCGCGGCGATCCGTGACGAGCTGCGCGAGGACGGGGTCGACCGCGTCGTGCTCTGCGGCATGGGCGGCAGCTCCCTCGCACCCGAGGTCATCTGCGCCAGCGCCGGTGTGCCGATCGTCATCCTCGACTCCAGCCACCCCGACGTGGTGCGTGCCGCGACGACCGAGCTGGAGCGCACCGCGGTCGTCGTCTCCAGCAAGTCCGGGTCCACCGTCGAGACCGACTCCCAGAAGCGGGTCTTCGAGGAGGCCTTCACCCGGGCCGGGATCGACCCCGCCCGGCGCATCGTCGTCGTCACCGACCCGGGCAGTCCCCTCGACGGCGAGGCCCGGGAGAAGGGCTACCGGGTCGTCAACGCCGACCCGGGCGTCGGTGGCCGCTACTCCGCCCTGACCGCCTTCGGCCTGGTCCCCTCGGGGCTCGCCGGTGCCGACATCGAGACCCTCCTCGACGACGCGGAGACGGTGAGCGACCTGCTGGCGGAGGACGACGAGGCCAACCCCGGTCTGCGTCTCGGTGCCGCCCTCGGCGGGACCGCGCCCCTGCGGGACAAGATCTACCTCGTCGACCACGGCACCCAGGCCCGGGGCCTGGGTGACTGGGCCGAGCAGCTCATCGCCGAGTCGACCGGCAAGGAGGGCACCGGCCTGCTGCCGGTCGTCGTCGACGGGGACGGGGACGTCGCTGCCCCCGCCGACGCCACCGTGGTCCGGCTGCTCCCGGACGACGACACCGAGACCGCGCCCGAGGGCCCCTCCGTCGTCGACGTCGCCGGCTCCCTCGGGGCCCAGTTCCTCCTCTTCGAGGTCGCGGTCTCCGTCGCCGGGCGGCTCCTGGGCATCAACCCCTTCGACCAGCCGGACGTGGAGAGCGCGAAGCAGGCCGCGCGGGACCTCATGGGCGGCTCGGCGGAGGGGACGGCGGCCCCGGACGCGACCGACGGCGCGGTGGAGATCAGCCACCACGGCGGCCCGTGGCTCGGTGACGCCGACACCGTCGAGACGGCCGTGAGCGCCCTCCTCGAGCAGCTGGACGACCGGGGTTACCTGGCCGTCATGGCCTACCTGGACCGTGAGGGTGACGCCTCGCTCGCCGAGGTGCAGGACTCCCTGGCGGCCCGGTCCGGCCGTCCGGTGACCTTCGGGTGGGGCCCACGCTTCCTCCACTCCACCGGGCAGTACCACAAGGGCGGCCCGGCGACGGGGGTCTTCCTCCAGATCACCGACACCCCGCGGGAGGACCTGCCCGTGCCCGGGCGCGACTTCACCCTCGGTGAGTTCATCGCGGCGCAGGCCCAGGGCGATGCCTCCGTCCTCGCCGACCACGGCCGGCCGGTCCTCGTGCTCCACCTGAGCGACCACGAGGCCGGCCTGCGGCAGGTGGGCGCCGCCCTGCGCACCCGGCCGGAGGGCACCGCGTGAGCCCGGCCCGCGTCACGCCGCAGGAGAACCCGCTGCGGGACCCCCGCGACAAGCGCCTCCCGCGCATCGCCGGGCCGTGCTGCCTCATCCTCTTCGGGGTCACCGGTGACCTGGCCCGCAAGAAGCTGCTGCCGGCCATCTACGACCTGGCGAACCGGGGGCTGCTGCCCCCGGGCTTCTCGCTCGTCGGCTTCGCCCGCCGGGACTGGGCGGACCAGGACTTCGGCAAGGTCGTCTACGACGCCGTCAAGGAGCACGCGCGCACCCCCTTCCGGGACGAGGTGTGGCGCTCCCTCTCGGAGGGCTTCCGGTTCGTGCCGGGCGTCTTCGACGACGACGCCGCCTTCGACCTGCTCGCCGAGACCGTGCGGGAGCTGGACGAGCTGCGTGGGACGGGTGGCAACCACGCCTTCTACCTCTCGATCCCCCCGGACTTCTTCTCCACCGTGTGCGAGCAGCTCCAGCGCAGCGGGCTCACCGAGGGCACCGAGGACTCCTGGCGCCGCGTCGTCATCGAGAAGCCCTTCGGGCACGACCTGGAGAGCGCCCAGGAGCTGAACTCGATCGTCGAGGCGGTCTTCCCCGCGGACTCGATCTTCCGGATCGACCACTACCTCGGCAAGGAGACGGTCCAGAACCTCCTGGCGGTGCGCTTCGCCAACCAGATGTTCGAGCCGGTCTGGAACAGCCACTACGTCGACCACGTGCAGATCACGATGGCCGAGGACATCGGCATCGGCGGGCGGGCCGGCTACTACGACGGGATCGGCGCGGCCCGTGACGTCATCCAGAACCACCTGCTGCAGCTGCTGGCACTGACCGCGATGGAGGAGCCGACGAGCTTCGACGCCGACTCCCTCCGGGCGGAGAAGGAGAAGGTCCTCGCCGCGGTCCGCGTGCCCGAGGACCTCGCCAGGGGCACCGTCCGCGGGCAGTACGCCACGGGGTGGCAGGGCGGTGAGAAGGTCATCGGCTACCTCCAGGAGGACGGCGTCGCCCGGGACTCCACGACGGAGACCTACGCCGCGATGCGCCTGGACGTGGCCACCCGCCGCTGGGCCGGCGTCCCCTTCTACCTGCGCACCGGCAAGCGGCTGGGGCGCCGGGTGACCGAGATCGCGGTGGTCTTCAAGCGGGCCCCGCACCTGCCCTTCACCGACACCGAGACCGAGGAGCTGGGCCAGAACGCCGTGGTCATCCGGGTCCAGCCGGACGAAGGGGTGACCATGCGCTTCGGCGCCAAGGTCCCGGGCAACGAGATGGAGGTGCGCGACGTGACCATGGACTTCGGGTACGGCCGCGCCTTCACCGAGTCCAGCCCGGAGGCCTACGAACGGCTCATCCTCGACGTGCTGCTCGGCGACCCCCCGCTCTTCCCCCGGCATCGCGAGGTGGAGCTCTCCTGGCGCATCCTCGACCCCATCGAGGAGTACTGGGCCTCGGAGGGCACCGTGGAGCAGTACCCCGCGGGCACGTGGGGGCCGGATGCCGCCGACGCGATGATGGAGCACGACGGACGTACCTGGAGGCTGCCGTGATCGTCGACCTTCCCGAGGCCACCACCAAGGAGATCGGTCAGCGGCTCATCGAGGTCCGCGAGGACGTCGGGGCGATGGCCCTCAGCCGGGTCCTCACGCTCGTCATGGTCGTCGACGAGGCGAATGCCGAGCGTGCGCTGACCGTGGCCAACCAGGCCAGCCACCAGCACCCGGCCCGGATCGTGTGCGTCATCCTGGCCAACCCCCGCGGCAAGGCCCGCCTCGATGCGCAGCTGCGTGTCGGCGGTGACGCCGGCGCATCCGAGGTGGTCGTCCTGCGTCTCTACGGGGAGCTCGTGCACCACGCCCGCAGCGTGGTCACCCCGCTCCTCCTGCCGGACTCGCCCATCGTGGCGTGGTGGCCGGACCGGCCGCCGAAGGACCCGCACACCGACCCGGTCGGTGCCATGGCCCAGCGGCGGGTCACCGACAGCGCCGTCGCGGGGAACATCAGCTCCACCCTGCGCCGGCTCTCGAAGAACTACGCCCCCGGCGACACGGACCTCGCCTGGTCCCGGATCACGTTGTGGCGCGGGCTGCTCGCGACGGCGCTGGACCAGGCGCCCTTCGAGCCGATCCGCTCGGCGACCGTCGTCGGCGGCAAGGACTCGCCCTCGGCCGACCTGCTCGCCGGGTGGCTGCGCTACCGCCTCGACTGCCCGGTCTCGCTCGTGCGCTCACGCACGGGCAGCGGTGTGGTGAGCGTGCGCATGGTGCGGGAGTCCGGGCCCATCGACCTCGTTCGGCCGTTGTCCGGTGACACGGCCACGCTCGAGCAGCCGGGGCAGCCGCGCCGTGGGATCGCCCTGGCCCCCCGCAGCGACGCCGAGTGCCTCGCGGACGAGCTGCGGCGTCTCGACCCGGACGAGGTGTACGCCGACGCCCTCACGGAGGGCTGGTCCAAGGTCACCCAACGCCGGATGACGATGACCGACGCGGTCGACGAAGGGCTCGTGCCCTCGCCGAGCGAGGCCAGGCACGTCACCGAGCGCCTCGCCGAGGAGTCGGACACGATCATCCGCAACGCGATGGTCGAGGCCGAGCCGGAGAGCGCCCGTAACGACGAGGACGCGGTCAAGAGCGCCGCCCGCCGCAAGCTGGCGGCGAAGGGAGAGGACGAGGGGCAGGGATGAGCACGGCACTCCTCCCCCACCCCGACAAGCAGCGCCTCGCCGCGGCGATCGCCGCGCGGCTGACGACCGCGGTCCTGGACGCCCAGGCGAGCAGGCCGCTCGCGGAGATCGCCCTCACGGGGGGCTCGATGGGTGGTCTGACGATCCAGGCGCTGCTGGCCGAACCCGCCTGGGCGGCGGTCGACCCGGCACGGGTGCAGGTGTGGTGGGGCGACGAGCGGTGGCTCCCCACCGGGGACCCGGACCGTAACGACACCCAGGCCGACCTCGCGGGGCTGGGAGAGCTGGGCCTGGACCCCGACCGCGTGCACCGGGTGCCCGGTCCCGACGAGAGCGGGTCGCCCGCGGAGTCCGCCGCTGCCTACGCCGCGGCGATGGCGGCCCACGGCACCGGCGGATTCGACGTCGTCATGCTCGGCGTGGGCCCCGACGGGCACGTCGCGTCACTCTTCCCCGGGCACCCCGCCCAGCTGACGAGGGACGCCGTCGCGGTGGGTGTCCACGACTCCCCCAAGCCCCCGTCGGAGCGGGTGTCGCTGACCCTGGAGTGCCTCTCCCGCAGCCGTGAGGTCTGGTTCCTCGTCTCCGGCGCGGACAAGGCCGACGCGGTGCGCGCGGGTCTGGACCACGCCCCTCCGGAGCGCAGCACGGCCGCGCAGGTGCACGGGGAGGAACGGACCCTGTGGCTCGTGGACGAGCAGGCCCGCCCGCTCAGCGGATGAGCCCGCGCCCGCGCAGCTCCTCGAGCCGCTCGCCCAGGATGGCGGCGCCCTCGGACTCGGAGCGACGCTCCTTCACGTAGGCCAGGTGCGTCTTGTAGACCTCGGCCGTCGGTGGGGCGGGCGGGTTGTCCTTGTCCTGGCCCGCGGGCAGGCCGCAGCGGGTGCACTCCCACTCGTCGGGCACCTGGACCCCGTCGTCGAGGGAGAAGGAGGGCCGGACCTCGTGGCCGTTGGCGCACCAGTACGAGACGACGGTGCGGGGCGCGGGATCCCCTCGCTCCGCCTCGCCCGAGGGTCCCGAGCCGATGCGCGTCCCACGGATCGCGTTCCCACCAACAGACATGACGACTCCTAGGGTCGAACGGAACGGGTCAGGCGTCGAAGCGGTCGATGAGCCCCAGACCGACGATGGCCGTGGTCCAGACGAGACCGACGATGATGGTGAAGCGGGTCAGGTTGCGCTCGGCGACCGAGGAGCTGCCGAGGGAGGCGGACATACCACCTCCGAACATCTCCGAGAGGCCGCCGCCCTTCCCCTTGTGCATCAGGATGAGCAGGGTGAGGATCAGGCTGGTGAGCACGAGGATCACTTGCAGGCCGATGCGGACGGCGTTCACGATCTAGGGTCCTTCTCGTTGCTGGCGGGCGTCACTGCGCGGGGCAGCATCCTCCGGCAGGATACCTCCCCCGACGACGTCGGCAGGACGATCCCCACGTCAGGCGGTCAGGTGCTGCTGGTAGCGGCAGACGGAGGCGAACTCCTCCGGCTGGAGCGAGGCCCCACCGACGAGCGCCCCGTCGACGTCGTCCCCGGCCATGATGGCGGCGACGTTGCCGGACTTCACCGACCCCCCGTAGAGGATGCGCACGGCCTCGGCCACCTCGCGGGAGTACAGCTCGGCGAGCTCGGCACGGATCGCGGCGCAGACCTCCTGCGCGTCCTCCGGAGTGGCGACCTCGCCGGTGCCGATGGCCCACACCGGCTCGTAGGCGACGACGGCCGAGCTGACCTGCTCGGCGGTGAGGCCGCGCAGGCTGCCCCCGACCTGTCTGGTCACGTGCGCGACGTGCTCACCGGCCTGGCGCACCTCGAGCCCCTCGCCAACGCAGACGATCGGCGTCAGCCCGTGGCGGAAGGCGGCAGCGGCCTTCGTGGCCACGGCCCCGTCGTCCTCACCGTGCCCGTCGCGTCGCTCGCTGTGGCCGACGACGACGTAGGTGCATCCCAGCTTGGCGAGGAAGGCGCCGGAGATGTCGCCGGTGTAGGCGCCCGAGTCGTGCGGGCTGAGGTCCTGGGCGCCGTAGCGCAGGCTGAGCCGGTCGCCCTCGACGAGGGTCTGCACGGACCGCAGGTCCGTGAAGGGCGGCAGCACGGCGACCTCCACGGCGGAGTGGTCGTGCCGCGCGTCCCGCAGGGTCCAGTCGAGCTTCTGCACCAGGTGGGTGGCCTGGAGGTGGTCCAGGTTCATCTTCCAGTTCCCCGCCATGAGGGGCGTGCGTGTGGTCATCTCAGTCCTCCCGTCCTTCGTGCACGGCCAGGCCGGGCAGCTCCTTGCCCTCGAGGTACTCGAGGCTGGCACCCCCACCGGTGCTGATGTGGCCGAAGTCCGCGTCGGCGAAGCCGAGCTGCCGTACCGCGGCCGCGGAGTCCCCACCCCCGACGACGGTGAGCCCTCCGGCCTTCGTCACGTCGACGAGTGCCTGGGCCACGGCCTGGGTCCCCGCCGCGAAGGGCTCCATCTCGAAGGCGCCCATCGGCCCGTTCCAGAAGACGGTCCGGCAGTCCGCGAGCTTCTCGGCGAAGAGCCGGCCCGACTCCGGCCCGATGTCCAGCCCCATCCGGTCCGCCGGGATGGCCTCCGCCGCCACCACCGCGCGATCCGCGTCCGCGGAGAACTCGGTCGCCGCGACGACGTCGGTCGGCAGCACGATCTCGACCCCCTCGCGCTCCGCGCGGGCGAGGTACTCGGTGACCGTGTCGAGCTGGTCCTCCTCGAGGAGGCTCGTGCCCACCTCGTGACCCTGGGCCCTGAGGAAGGTGAAGACCATGCCCCCGCCGATGAGCAGCCGGTCGGCGGTGCCGAGCAGGTTGTCGATGACCCCGAGCTTGTCGCTGACCTTCGCCCCGCCGAGGACGACCGCGTAGGGGCGCTCCGGGTCGGCCGTCAGGCGCTGCAGCACCTCGACCTCGGTCTCGACGAGCCCGCCGACCGCCGCGGGCAGCCGGGTGGCGATGTCGTAGACCGAGGCCTGGGCCCGGTGCACCACCCCGAACCCGTCCGAGACGTAGACATCGGCCAGGTCCGCCAGCCGGTCGGCGAAGGCACCCCGCTCGGACTCGTCCTTGCTGGTCTCCCCCGGGTTGAAGCGCAGGTTCTCCAGCAGCGCGACCTGCCCGTCCTGGAGCGCGGCCACGGTCTCCTGGGCGGACTCCCCCACCGTGTCGCTCGCGAAGGCCACCTGCTGCCCGAGGAGCTCACCGAGCCGCTCGGCCACGGGAGCCAGCGAGTACTGCGGGTCGGCAGCCCCCTTCGGCCGGCCGAGGTGGGCGCACACGACGACACGCGCACCGGCCTCGACGAGGGTCCGGATCGTCGGGAGCGATGCCCTGATCCGGCCGTCGTCGGTGATCACGCTCCCGTCGAGCGGGACGTTCAGGTCCGACCGGAGCAGGACGCGCTTGCCGCGCAGGTCGCCGAGGTCAGCAATGTTCTTCAAGGGCACTCGTCCTCGTGGTGGGTGTCGGTGTGTGGGCGCGGGCTCTAGAGCGAGGCCCCGACGTGGGCGGTGACGTCGACGAGCCGGTTGGAGTAGCCCCACTCGTTGTCGTACCAGCCGACGA
>CAYSGN010000049.1:0-18719 GCA_964430615.1 uncultured Janibacter sp.
CCGCCCTCGGCGCGGCGAAGGGGGTGCCTCGCCGAGGGCCGTGGGCCACCTCAGCCGACCGGCGCCTCGGTCTCCGAGCGGGCGGCGCCGCCGGCGGTGTGGCGGGTGAGCGCCTCGCCCTCGACGTCGACCTTCGGCAGCACCCGCTCCAGCCACCGCGGCAGCCGCCAGGCGCGGTCGCCGAGGAGGAACATCAGCGCCGGGATGAGGGTCATCCGCACGACGAAGGCGTCGAGCAGGACCGCGGCCGCCAGGGCGAAGCCCATCGACTTGATGAGGTTGTCCGGCTGGAGCATGAACGCGGCGAAGACCGAGATCATGATCGCCGCGGCGGCCGCGACCACGCGGGCACCGTGACGGAAGCCGTCGACGACGGACTCGCGGGCGCTCTCCCCGTGGACGTGGGCCTCCCGCATCCGGGTGACGAGGAAGACCTGGTAGTCCATCGCCAGCCCGAAGACGATCCCGATCATGAGGATCGGCAGGAAGCTGACGAGAGGTGCCCCGTCGACGAGGCCGAGGGCACCCTCCTGGAAGATCAGCACGGTCGCGCCGAGCGTGGCCAGGGTCGAGAGCACGAAGCCGAGCGTCGCGGTGAGCGGCACGAGCACCGAGCGGAAGACGAGCACGAGCAGGACGAAGGCGAGGCCGACGACCACCGCGAGGTACGGCAGCAGGGCCTGCTGGAGCTTCTCCGAGACGTCCACCTGGATGGCGGTCAGCCCGGTGACGCCGATGGTCGCGCCGGTGATGCGCTCCTGACGCTCCATGTCGGTCCGGACGGTGTGCAGCAGCTCCTCGGTCTGCTCGTCGCTCGCGCCGGTCGTCGGCGTGACGAGCACCTGCGCCCCGGTCCCCTTCTCGTTCGTCGCGACGACCTGGGCGTTGGCCACGCCCTCGGTGCCCGCGAGGTCGCGCACGACCTGGCCGTACACCTCCGGCGCCTCGCGGGGCTCGAGATCGCGTCCGTCGACGACGACGACCATCCGCGCCTCCTGGCCGGGACCGAAGCCCTCCTCGAGCAGAGCCGCGGCGCGGCCCTGGTCGCTGTCGGGTGCGGCGGTGGAGTCGCTCGGCAGGGCCAGGTGCAGGTCCTGTGCGGGGACGGCGAGCGCCCCGAGCGCGAGGACCGCGACGAGGGCGGCGAGCACCGGCCGGGCGCCGATGGCCCGGGCCCACCGCGTGCCGCCGTTGACGACGTCCTCGCCCTCGTCGACGACCTTGTCCGCGCGGATCTGACCGGCGAAGGCGCGACGACCGAGCATCCCCAGCACGGCCGGGAGCAGGGTGAGCGCGACGAGCACGGCGACGAGCACGGTGCCGGCCGCGGCGAGGCCCATGGCGGTGAGGAAGGGGATGTTGACGACGGCCAGGGCGACGAGCGCGATGATCACCGTGAGTCCGGCGAAGACGACGGCCGAGCCGGCACGTCCGACCGCCAGGCCGATGGCGTGCTCGCGATCCCGCGTGTGCCGCAGCTCGGTGCGGTAGCGGGAGAGGATGAAGAGCGCGTAGTCGATCCCGACCGCCAGGCCGAGCATCGTGGCGAGGATCGGGGTGGTGGTCCCGAGGTCGACGAAGGCGGTCGCGGCGGTGACCCCCAGGGTCCCGATGCCGACGCCGACGAGCGCGGTGAGGATGGGCAGCCCGGCGGCCACGAGCGAGCCGAAGGTGAGCACGAGCACGAGGAGGGCCACGGCGACGCCGATGAGCTCGCTCGTCATGCCCATGTCGGGCATGCCCTGCATGCCGGTGCCGGTCACCTCGACCCGGAGCCCGCCGTCGCGGGCCTCCTCGACGACCTCGTGGACCGCGTCCCGGGTGCTCGGCTCGACGTCGGTGACGGTGTCGGCGTCGAAGGTCCACTCGATCTTGCCGATGCGTCCGTCCTCACCCAGCGGGGAGACGGCCGCGGCGTTCTCCCGGGCCGTGGACGCAGGCATCTCGGTCTTCTCTGCGGCGGCCAGATACTGCTTCTCGACCCCCTTCGCCGCGACGACCGGGTTGACGAACTGCTCGGGATCGCCCGCCTGGGGCACGTCGCGCAGCTCGGTGATCAGCTCCTCGACCTGCTGCATGTTCTCCGGGTCGGAGAGCTTCTCCCCCTCGGGTGCGGCGACGACGACGGTCGCCGTGGCCTGGTCCATCGGGTCCGGGGAGTCGGGGAAGAGCTCGTTCTGGAGGTCCTGGGCCTCCTCGGACTCGATGCCCGGGATCGTGAACTGGTCGCTCATCGGCTTGGCGATCGTGCCGGCGGCCGTGCCGATGCCGACGAGGAGGATGAGCCAGCCGATGAGGAAGACCGGCCACCGCCGGTGGGCGAGCCGGCCGAGTCGGTAGAGGGCGTGTGCCATGTCGGTGCCTTTCGGGCGTGGGGGGTCTCGGCCTCTCGTCGGGGGCCGTGGTGGGACGAAGGGGGTCAGTCGGGTTGGGCGAGGAGCTCCCGGGCGAGCTCGAGGTTGCGCTGCACCTGCTCGCTGAGGCTGGTGTCGCTGGGGCGTTCGACGAGGGCGTGCATCGCCGTCTTGACGATGGCGCCCCCGACGAAGAGTGCGATCTCCGCCTGCCGGGGGTCGACGCCCGGGCGGGCGGAGAGATGGGCGAGCAGCTCCTCCCCGAGCTCCTCGACGTGCTCCTGGGCCCGGGCCATCAGCTCCGGGTTGCGCCGGACGACCTCCTGCAGGCGGCGCCAGTCCTGGGCGGTGAAGTCGTCGCCGAGGGCGTCGACGAAGGGGGTGATGACGTCCTCGATGAGGCTCCCGGTCGGGCCGCCGGCCCGGAGGGTCTCGACGTGCACCGCATCGATGGTCGGGATCATGCCGAGGACCGCCTCCTCCTTCGAGGAGACGTGGTTGAAGAGGGTCCGTCGGGAGCAGCCCACCGCCTCGGCGAGGTCGTCGATCGTGAAGCCCGCGTACCCGCAGCGGGCGGCGAGCTCCTGGGCGGCGGCGACGATCGACGCGCGTCGTCGTCGGGACCGTTCGGAGATTGCACCATCAGTCACGAAGTGCAGTTTTGCACTTTCATCCTGATGGTGCAAATACGAAGGGCGCCGCCCCGAGACGGGAGCGGCGCCCGTGAGGGGCGTCTGGGTCAGCCGTGGATCTCGCCGTGCTTCTTGCACACGGCCGTCCACCCGTCGGCGGTCGTCTCCACCCGCAGCTCACGACGGCAGGTCGTGCAGTGGCGAGGGGGCTCCGCCTCGAGATGGGCGCGGCAGGTGACGTGGCTGCCCTTCGTCAACGAGGTGCCGCACCACCCGCAGTAGGTGATCGCGACGACCGGCGGGATGACGCCGAGGGTGTCTGGGTCGCTGTAGGCCGGGTCTCCGGCGGTGGGGAAATCGCTCATGCGCTCTTCGGGGTGTGACGGATCATGCGCCCGATTGTGACCCATGACGCGCGCATTTCCGGCCCCGGGCCCTCACCGGTCACGAAGGTTTCATCTTCGAGGTGGCCTCGCCGGAACCCGGGAGCGGGTCAGCGGCCGTCGTCGTAGAGGGAGTTCGGGTAGGTCACCGTCACGCCGTCACCGTCGGTGACCGTCACCGAGTCCGGGCCGAAGTCGACCTCGACGTCCTCACCGCCGAAGGGCCACGGCTGTCGGGCGTAGCGCTCGGGCACGTCCGCACGGTGCAGCTCCAGCCGGTGCACGTCGTCGGCGAGGAGGTTGCCGTCGTCGCGCTCGCGGACGCAGCGTTCGAGCGGTCCGTTCGGGCCGTCGTAGCCCTGCGTTCCCTCGCACCACTGCCGGGTCTCACCCCCGACGAGCAGGTGCTCGAGCGTGGCCCCGCCCATGAGGAGCAGCAGCGTCCCGGCCGCACCGGCGGCCGCCGCCCCGAGGACGGTCGACCACCGGCGCGCTCGCTCATCCACCGAGCAGGTCCCCCAGTCCGCCGCCGCCCCTGGACTGGCTCTGGTGGCCGCCCTCGCTGACGTTCTCGGCCGGCTGGACGAGCACGTACCCCTGCCCGCCGAAGGCCATCTGGAAGGTCTCACCGGTGCCGCCGCGGATCATCGACTTCAGCCCACCGGTGTCCATCTTGATGTCCATGCGCACGCCGCCGGTCCACATGACGACCGCCTGGGCGTCACCGAAGGTCGGCGCGCTCGCCACGTCGAGGGCCACCGGCTCCCCCTTCGTCGTGATCGCCACGTAGCCGCTGCCGCGGAGCACGACGTTGTACAGGCCGCCGGTCATCGCGGCGCCCTTGGCCTGGATGCGGTGGATGTCCCACTCGATCGAGGCCGAGAAGGCGAGGATGTTGTTGCCGTTGACCGAGATCATGTCGTTCTCGAGGTAGACGACCTGGATCTCCTCGGCGGAGTCCGCGAGGAAGAGCTCGCCCTGCCCCGTGCAGGTCATCATCTTCACCCCCTCGCCGGTGGCCGCCTGCTTGAGGAACTTGCCGACTCCGCCGGAGCCCTGGTTCTCGAAGCGGACATCTCCCTGGTAGGCCACCATCGAGCCCACCTTCGCCATGACCGGCCCGTGGCCCATCTGGACCTTGAGCAGCTTCTTGTTCTGGAGCGAGAACTGGTCGGAGGTGGTCGCCTCCTGGAACTCGGTGAAGAGCGATCCGTGGATGGGCATGGCTGGTCCCCTCTGTCTGGTGACGCCCCGGCGGGGCGCCGTCTGCCGCCACTCTAGGCAGTGACGGGGACGCCCGACCATGGGCAGGACGACTCATCGATGACGGGGACGCCGGTGCAGCGCGAAGGGGGGAGGAGTCAGAGCAGGAGCAGCGCCAGCGCGACCGGGAGCAGGGGTGTCGCCGCGGCGAGGAGGTAGAGCGCGCCGGTCTGCCCGCGACCGGCGTCGTCCGTGGCGAGCAGGCGCAGCCGGGTGAGCGCGGCTCCCGCCCCGGCGGAGGTGCCGGGCACGATCCCGGGAGCGGCAGAGGTGGTCTCGGCGAGCGTGACGAGGGCACGCCCCAGCGCGACCTCACCGGCGGTCGCGCGTGCGGCCCGGTCGGCGAGCACCTCGACGAGCAGGGCGACCTCGCGCAGCGCCGCCTCGGGTCGCAGCGGGGGAGGGGTGGCGGTGTGCAGGACCGTGAAGAACTCCAGGATGAGGTCGTGCCGCTCGCGCAGGTGGGCACGCTCGTGTGCGAGGACCGCCTCGACCTGCTCCGGTGGCAGGGTCGTGAGTGCTTCGCTGAGCACGAGGCGGGAGCCACCGCCGGGGACGCAGTAGGCGGCGGGCAGCGCCGAGGGCAGCACGCGGGTGCGCAGGTCCTCGTGGCGTCCGACGAGGTCGACCAGCCGCCGGTGCTCCGCCCGGGCCGCGCGGATCCGCCGGCCGATCCGGTGCCCGCGGTGGAGGAGGTGGACCAGCACGCCCAGGCAGGCGATGCCGGTGCCGAGCGCGATGGCCCCCTGGAGGGTCGACTCCGGCCAGGGCCGCACCTTGGCCAGGGCGACCGGCCCCGCGAGGAGCAGGCAGACGACGGCCGTGAGGGCGAAGCTCTGCCAGAGGAAGAGGGCCGCCCGGGGGCTGCGCCTCAGCCGGGTGGTGCGCACGAGCAGGTGCGTGGTGAGGACGAGCGCGGCCGCGTAGAGCAGCAGCAGGGTCGCGATCACGCGCGGTGGGAACCCCTGCCTCGTGCCCTGCCTCTGCCGGTCCCTGCCTCCCCGCGCGACTCGACGGCCGCCATGGCCTCCCGGACCGCGGCCAGGTCCTCCGGGCTCGCGTCGGAGAGGAAGTGCAGGATCGCGGTCTGCCGCTCCTGCGGGTCGAGGGCGTCCAGCGGGGAGGCCATCGCACGGGCGGTCATCGTCTCCCGGCTCTCGGCGGCGCGGTAGCGCCAGGCCCGCCCGTCGCGGGTGCGGGTGGTGACGCCCTTCGTCTCCAGCCGGCTGAGCACGGTCATCACGGTCGTGTAGGCGAGGTCACGGCCGGTGAGCCGGTCGAGCACCTCGCGCACCGTCAGGCCGCTGCTGCTCCCGTCGGACCAGAGGACATCCATGATCGCGTGCTCGAGCTCGCCGAGCGAGGCACTCGATGCCATGGTCACCACTCCTTGCCGCCGATCCGCACCACGCGGTCCATCCGGTCCGGGCCCGGTCCGTGGTGTCCCACCATGATCACCGATCGGGGGCCCGCTCCGCCAAGCAGGTCCTCCAGGACCGCGGCCGCGGTGGGGTGGTCGAGGTGGGCGACGGGCTCGTCGAGCAGCAGCACGGGGCGGCCGCTGGCGACGGCGCGGGCGACGGACAGCCGCGCCCGCTCGCCCCCGGAGACACCTCTCCCGCCGGCGCCGAGGCGGGTCTCGAGGCCCCCCGGCAGCGCGTCGTACCAGTCGCCGAGACCGGAGCGGCGCAGCGCCTCCACGAGGGCCGCGTCGTCGGCGCCGGGGGCGGCGAGGGCGAGGTTGGCGCGTAGGCTCGCCGCGAGCACGTGCGGCTCGTCGTCGACGACGGCCACGAGGGAGCGAGCCCGTGCCAGCGGCATCCGGGTCGCGTCCCCTCCGTCGAGGGTGAAGCTGCCCCCGCTGGGATCGAGGTGGTGCGCGAGCACCGCGAGGAGCGTGGACTTGCCCGCGCCGTTCGGCCCGGTGACGGCGATCCGTTCGCCCGGCTCCACGGTGAGGTCGATCGGGCCGAGGTCGGTCCGGCCCGGTCGCCACCCGGCGGTCAGTCCACGCAGCTCGATCCGCGGCGGCACCACCGGCGGAGGGGGTGGTGTGCCGTCCTCGTCGGTGGCCGCCCGGGCGACGGCGGGCTCCTGGTCGAGCAGAGCCTCCAGACGACGGGAGCAGGCCCGGGCCCGGGCGAGGGCGCGGGTGGCGTCGGTGAGCACCCCGAGGACCTCACCCGTCGCCACCGGTGCGAGCACGAGCAGCGCCTGCACCGGGGTGCCGTGGTCCGAGCCGGCGGCGAGGGCCGCGGCGGCGACCGTGGCCAGGCCGGTGAGCGCCAGGACCGCGCCGGCGGCGAGAGCCCGGCCACGGGCCTGCCGGTCGGTGCTCGCGCGCAGCTCGTCGTGGGCCTCCCGCAGCCAGCCGTGCGCCGTCGCGCTCCCGGCGATGGCCCGCAGCTCGTCGGCGTGCTCGGCGATCAGGGTGGCCACCCGGGAGACCTCGGCGCGGGCGTCGAGCACCTCCGCCTGGGCGCGTGACTCGAGACGGTCGCTCACGACGGCGGTCCCGAGGGCCCCGAGCAGCATCGCCGCGAGGACGAGGCCGATGCGCAGGTCGACGAGGGCGGTGAGCACGGTGGCGAGCACGCCCGCGAGGGCCGCGGAGAGAGCGGGGACGGTGACTCGGACCCCGGCCTCGACGACGTCGGTGAGGTCGTCGACGACCCCGGTGAGCACGTCCGCGCGCCCGCGCGTGCCGAGGCGGGCCGGGGTGAGCGGGACGAGTGCCGCGTAGGTCCCGGTGCGCCGCCGGGCGAGGTCGGCGAGCGCGGTGTCGTGGCTGCGCAGCCGCTCCCAGTACCGGAAGACCGGGCGGGCCAGCCCGAAGGCGCGGACCGCGACGATCGCGGTCATGAGCAGGAGGATCTGCGGGCGCTGGTCCGCGCGGATGATCAGCCACCCGGACGTGGCGGTCAGCGCGATCCCGGAGGCGGCGGCGACTCCGCCGAGGAGTCCGGCGAGGAGCAGGCCGCGCGAGGGGCGGTGCAGCGCGCCCGGCAGGAGGGGGAGGCTCATCGCGCGACCTCCGTGGGCATCGCGGACAGGTCGAGGCGGGTGTCGGCGAGGGCGGCGAGCCCGGGCTGGTGGGTCACGGCGATGACCGTGCGCTCCTCGGCCAGCCCGCGGACGACCCGCCCGATGTGCTCGACGGACCCGGTGTCCACGTGCGCCGTCGGCTCGTCGAGGAGCAGGACCGGAGCGTCCGAGAGGAGCGCCCGGGCGAGGACGAGGCGGGCGCGCTGCCCGGCCGAGAGGCCGAAGCCGTCGTCCCCGATGCCGGCGCTCAGCCCTCCGGGGAGGGAGGCGACCGCCCCGTCGAGGCCTACCTCGCGCAGGGCCTGCCACGCGGCCAGCTCGTCCGTGCCGCCGGGGGCGCCCAGCAGCAGGTTCTCCGCGAGGGTCCCGGCGCCGAGGAAGGGTCGCTGGGAGACCAGGTGGACCGGGGGGAGGGCGACCTCGCCGGTGGTGGGGCGGCGCAGCCCGGCGATGATCTCCAGCAGGGTCGTCTTGCCCGCCCCGGAGGGTCCGGTGAGCACGGTCAGCCCGCGCCCCGCCTCGAGGTCGACCCCGGTGAGGACCGCGCGCTCGGACCCGGGGTGGGTGTAGCCGACGCCGCGCAGGCGCACCCGGCCGTCGGCCCGCCCCGCCGACCCCCGCTCGCTGTCCGCGAGGACGGCTCCCCGTGCGGCTCCCTTCGCGGACATCGAGCGGGGCTCTGCGGCGAGCTCGGTGAGGACCTCGTCGAGGGCGACGGCCCCGTCGGCGGCGGAGTGGTACTCGGCGCCCACCCGGCGGATCGGCCAGTAGGCCTCCGGGGCGAGGAGGATCGCCGTGAGCCCGACCTGCAGCTCCATCGAGCCGGTCGTCAGGCGCAGACCGACGAGCACCGCGACGATCGCGACGGAGATCGTCGCGAGCAGCTCGAGCGCCGCGGAGGAGAGGAAGGCCAGGCGCAGGGTGCGCATCGTCGCCCGGCGGTGGCGCCGGCTCACCTCCGCGATGGCGGTGACCTGCCGGCGGGCGCGGCCGTAGGCCACGAGCGTCGGCAGCCCGCGCATGACGTCGAGGAAGTGCCCGGAGAGGTCGGACAGGGCCCGCCACCGCCGGTCGGTGTCGTCCCGGGTCGTCGCGCCGATGAGGGCGGCGAAGACCGGCAGCAGCCAGACCGTGAGCACGACGGTGATGCCGCTCGGCAGGTCGATGACGAGCAGGCAGACGATCGCGAGCAGCGGCACGACGGCCGCACCGACGAGGGCGGGCAGGTAACGCGCGACGTACGGCTCGATCGTGCTCGTGCCCTGTGCGGCGAGGGTCACCGCGCGCTCACGGCCGGGACGCTCGTCCGCCGGTCGCCCCGCCCAGGCGCCGAGCAGGCGCTCGCGCAGGGTGGTCGAGACGAGAGCGCCCGTGCGGGCGGCCAGCCACTCGACGGCCGCCTCGAGGAGGGCCCGCACCGCGAAGAGGCCCGCCACCCACGACACCGGCTCGGGCAGCGGCTGCCCGCGCACGACCGCGACGACCAGCCAGGCCAGGGCGAAGGCGGAGGCGATCGCGGCGGTGCCACGGGCCGCGGCCAGGACCCCGAGGGCGAGCACGGCACGGCGCACGGGTGGCACCACCGTGAGCAGCCGTCGGTCGAAGGGGGCCACGACGTCCTCCCTCAGGAGACCGGTGCCGGCATGTGCTCCACGGACAGCCGGCGACGGAAGATCCAGTAGCTCCACACGGTGTAGCCGAGCATGATCGGCGTGAAGATCACCGCGGCCCAGGTCATGATCTCGAGGGTGAGCGGCGAGCTGGCCGCCGCCTCGAGGGTCAGGTCCGGGCTCGTGCCCCGCCCGTTGATGGCATTCGGGAAGAGCATGAGGAAGTAGGTGACGACAGTCAGCGCGAGCGTCGTGGCGGTGCCGGTGAAGGCGGCGCCCTCCGCCCCCTTCGCATTGGCCGCGATGGCCAGCAGCAGGGCGACGGCCGCGACCGCGCTGGTGACCCAGGAGGCAGTCGTGCCGCGCTCCAGTCCCAGCCAGAGGAGCAGGAGGACGGCCAGCGCCGCGGAGGCCACCCCGGTGCGGGCGGCGACCGCGCGGGCGTCCTCGCGGATGGGCCCGCTCGTCTTGAGTGCCACGAAGTGGGCCCCGTGGGTGAGGCAGAGCATGGTGAGCGTGACCCCGCCGAGCAGTCCGACGGGGGTGAGCAGGCTGAGCAGCGACCCGTCGAACTCGGTGTAGAGCGTCCCGCCGGCCGTGTGCCCGGTCATCGGCAGCCCGTCGACGAGGTTGGTCAGCGCCGTGCCGACGAGCAGCGGGGCGAGCACCGACCCGGCGATGATCGTGCGGTCCCACCGCTCCACCCACGTGCTGTCGGTGCGCTTGTGCCGGTACTCCAGACCCATGTTGCGCACGATGAGGGCGACGAGCAGCACGAGCAGCGCGAGGTACATCCCCGAGAACATCGTGGCGTACCAGTGCGGGAAGGCCGCGAAGGTGGCGCCGCCCGCGGTGAGCAGCCACACCTCGTTGCCGTCCCAGTGCGGGCCGATGGTCGTCAGCAGGGCACGGCGGCGGGTGCCGCGCTCGGCGTCCGGACCGCGCTTGTCGAGGATCGGGAGGAGCATGCCGACGCCGAAGTCGAAGCCCTCCAGGACGAGGTAGCCGGCCCAGAGGACGGCGAGCAGCACGAACCAGACGGTGATGAGATCCATGTCGGTGGCCCCCGATCAGTAGGCGAACTCGAGCGGCTCGTCCTCCTCGAGGAGCCGGGGCTCCTCGAAGGGCTCGGCGCCGCGGCGGATGTAGTCGAGCAGGAGCTTGACCTCGATGACGGCCAGCGCTCCGTAGAGCAGGGTGAAGACGGTCATCGAGATGAGCACGTCGCTCGTCCCGACCGAGGGGGAGACCCCCTGCCGGGTGGTCATCTCGCCGAAGACCACCCAGGGCTGGCGACCGATCTCGGTGAAGATCCAGCCGAAGCTGTGCCCGATGACCGTGGAGACGGCGGCGAGGACGACGAGCGGCCCGGCCCAGCGGGCGGTCGGCATCTTGTCCTTGCGGGTGGCCCACAGCACCCACGCGGCGACGGCCATGGAGAAGAACCCGGCGGCCATCATCAGCCGGAAGTTCCAGTAGCTCATGGCGATCGGCGGGATGTAGGTCTCCGCCTCGGTGAGCTCGGAGTCCCCGAACGAGGCGCGGTACTCCTGCTCGAGGTCGGCCATGCCCTGGACCTGGCCGTCCCACGTGCCGGTGCCGAGGAAGGAGAGCAGGCAGGGGATCTCGATGACGTGGGTGGGGTCCTCGCCGCCGAGGCCGGCGACGGTCAGCACGGAGAAGGGGGCGCACTCACCCTCGGGAGGGGTCTCGTAGAGCGCCTCGGCCGCGGCCATCTTCATCGGCTGGACCTCGGTCATGACCTTGCCCTGCAGGTCCCCGCTGATCGCCACGCCGAGGCCGGCGACGAGGGTGACGACCGCGCCGAGACGGGCCGCGTGCCGGTACATCCGGCGGTCGCCCGCCTGGTCCCGGGTGGTCTGGCGCATGCGGTGCAGGCAGACGGCCATGACGAAGGCGCCGCCGACGAGGTAGCAGGCGGTGATGACGTGCGGGAAGGCGACGAGCTGGACCTTGTTGGTCAGCACCGCGAGGAAGTCGGCCATCTCCGCGCGTCCGGTCTCGGGGTTGATCCGGTATCCGACCGGGTGCTGCATGAAGGAGTTGGCCGCGAGGATGAAGTAGGCCGACAGCACGGTGCCGATGTGCACGATCCACATCAAGGAGGCGTGCAGCTTCTCGGGGATGCGGCCCCAGCCGAAGATCCACAGGCCGAGGAAGGTCGACTCGAGGAAGAAGGCGAGCAGGGCCTCGAGCGCGAGCGGCGCACCGAAGATGTCGCCGACGAAACGGCTGTAGCTCGACCAGTTCATCCCGAACTGGAACTCCTGGACGATGCCGGTGACGAGACCCAGGGCGAAGTTGATCGTGAAGAGCTTGCCGAGGAACTTCGCCAGTCGCAGGTCGCCCTCGTCGCGGGTGCGCAACCACCGGGTGTGGTACCACGCGACGATCGCGGAGAGGCCGATGGTGATCGGCACGAAGAAGAAGTGGTAGACCGTGGTGATCGCGAACTGCCACCGCGCCAGGTCGAGGACGTCCATTCACGGGCTCCTACGAGCGTTAGTACGACTATGCGTAGTAGAGCCTACGCCCCGGGTATGGCTGCATCAAAGTGGCGCCGGGGGTCGGCGGCCGGCGCCGGACGGGGGCGGAGAGCGTCGCAGGGGCCACCGGATACCGGTCAGCCGACCAGGGCCGCGTGCCTCAGCCGGCGACCGGTACCCGGTAGCGGACGAAGGCGGGGACGGTCACCGCCACGAGGAGGGTGAGCACGAC
This sequence comes from uncultured Janibacter sp., assembly GCA_964430615.1. Lineage (GTDB taxonomy): Bacteria > Actinomycetota > Actinomycetes > Actinomycetales > Dermatophilaceae > Janibacter. Next base: position 12,027 of record CAYSGN010000049.1, read on the forward strand.
GACGAGGGCACCGCCGGCGACGGTCGTGGCCGCCGCGCCGAAGGGGGCGGCGACGAGGCCGTGGAGGACGTCGGCCAGGCGCGGTCCACCCGCCACGACGACGATGAAGACGCCCTGCAGCCGTCCGCGCATCGCGTCCGTCGCGGCGCTCTGGAGCATCGTCGAGCGGAAGGCCGAGGAGGCCACGTCGGCCGCACCGCCGAGCGCGAAGAGGACCGCGGCGACCCACAGCCACGGTCGGGTCGAGCCTCCGGCCATGCCCACGGCGCCCCCGAAGGCGATGATCGCGCCACCCCACACGAGCACCGCGAGGACCACCGCCAGCCCCTGCCGCTCCACGCGCGAGACCCACCCGGAGAAGACCCCGCCGAGGAAGGCGCCGAGGGGCATCGCGGCGAAGAGGACCGCGAAGGCCAGGCCGCCGCTGGAGGACTCCCCGAAGTGGACGTCGGACATCTCGGGGATGAGCGCCCGGGGCATCCCGCAGACCATCGCGATGAGGTCGATGACGAAGGACATGAGCAGCACCGGCTGGGTCGCCAGGTAGGCGAAGCCGTCGATGACCGAGCGCAGCCCGGGCGAGGACCCGGGGACGACCTCCACCGGGAGCGGCGGGAGGAGGAGCACCGCCCGCAGGGTCGCGAAGAGGAAGAGCGTGTCGACGAGGTAGAGCCAGGAGAAGCCGAGGACGGGGATGAGCGCCCCGCCGACGAGGGGCCCGGCGATGGCCCCACCGGTGAAGACCGTCATGTTGAGGGAGTTCGCGGCCGGCAGCAGGTGGTGCGGCATGATCCGCGGGAGCACCGCCGAGCGGGTCGGCTGGTTGACCGCGAAGCAGGCCTGCTGGAGGGAGAAGATCCCGAGGAGCACCCATACGTTCTCGTTGCCGATCGCGGCCTGGAGGAAGAGCAGCGCGGAGGTGAGGATGAGGCCGCTCGTCGTGAAGGTCAGCAGCCGGCGCCGGTCGAAGTGGTCGGCCAGCGAGCCGCCGTACAGCCCGAAGACGACGAGCGGCACGAGGCCGAAGAGGCCGGTCAGCCCGACATAGGCGCTCGACCCGGTCATCGCGTAGATCTGCGCCGGGACCGTGACGATCGTCAGCTGGGCCCCGATGACGGTGATGATCTGCGCGTGGAAGAGCCGGCGGTACGCCGGGACGCCCAGGGGGCGGGTGTCGGCCAGCAGGGCCCGGAGTCGGCGCACCGCGACACCCTACGGCCACGGGCGAAGGGGGGCCACGTCGCCAGGTGACGTGGCCCCCCTTCGGGCCGGTGGTCAGCGTGCCAGCAGCGCCTGGACGAAGACCCGCTCGATGTCGTCCGGCGTCTCCGCGATGTAGGAGGTGCCACCGGTCTCGTCGGAGATGCGCTGGAGCGCATCCGGGTCCGCCTCGCCCATGCCGATGGTCACCACGCGCACCGGCTTCTCCGGGTCGTAGGCCTCGTCGAGCTTGTCGAGCAGCTGTGTGAGGGAGAGGCCGCCGGTCGGGTCGTCGTTCTCCCCGTCGGTGAAGACGACGACGGAGTTGACGTAGTCCGGGTCGTACTCCTCCACCATCTTCTGGTAGCTGGCCCAGACCGAGTCGTAGAGGCCGGTGTCGCCCTCGATGAGCGACTCGCTGTCCGCGACGAGGTCGGCCAGCTCCTCGCGGTGGGTCTGCGAGCCGTTCGAGGCGTTGAGCCGCTCGACGTCCGAGAGCTCCTCGTAGTCCTGGTCGCCCTTGCGCTCGGAGCTGAAGACCCACGCCCCCACCTGGCTCCCGTCGGGGAGGATCTTCAGGCCGTTCTCCAGGGACCCCTGGGTGACCTCCCAGCGGCTCAGGCCGGGGGTCGGGCTCTCCCGACGCATCGACCCGGACACGTCGATGAGGGCGAGCATCCGCATGTCGGTGCGCAGGGTGTCCCACTGATCGACGGCGTCCACCCGCTCGCTGCTCGAGAGCGGCTCGAGCTCGGTGAACTCCGCGGCCTCCTCGCCGTCGATGGTCGGGCCCTGCTCCCCGTCGGAGGTGCGGAAGCCCGCCTTCGTCAGCGCCTCGCGGACCTCGAGGGTGCCGAGCTCGGCCTGGGCGGAGTCGACCGCATCGCGCAGCTCGCCCTCCAGCTCGGGGTTGACCATCCACGGGTAGTCGAAGCTCAGGGTGCCCTTGTCCGGCACGACCGCGTGCAGCGGGGGCGCGTCCTCGTGCTCCTGGTTGTAGGTGTAGATCGCCTGCTCCGAGGCCGGGAAGGGCTCGGTCTTCTTCGGGTCGGAGGTGTAGTCGGCCATGAGCTTCTCCACCGACGGGGCGGCGAAGCGGGAGAGGAAGATCAGCCGCTTGCCGGTGTCCATGCCGATCTGGCTCGGCTCACCGATGCGGCTGGCGTGGAAGGCGAGACGGCTGGCGGTGTCCACGTCGGGGTTGGCCATGCGAAGGGAGCCCTCCTCCCGCAGGAGGTTGCCCCACGACGGGACCGAGGAGGCCGCCTTCTCCTGGTCGGAGCCGGTGGCGAGGGCCACCGGGGAGGAGGCGATGGACTTGCCCTGGACCCACTGGTCCTGCGCCTCGTCGGAGTTCACGGCGTCGATCCAGGTCGAGCTGTCCGGGACCCACACGTCGGGGGCCTTGCCGTCGTTGATGCTCTTGGCCGCCTGCGCGGAGTCGGTCGCGGCGACGTCGAAGTCGGCGCAGTCCTCCGACTTCTCCACCTTCGTGAGCGCCGTGTCCAGCGCGTCCGCGATCTCGGGTGCTGCGGCGACCCGCAGCGGCTCGTCCCCGCAGCCGGACGCGGTCTCGTCGTCGCCGCCGAAGGCGAAGAAGGCGCCGCCGGCGCACAGGAGGAGGACGAGCAGGGCGGCGAGGGCGATGACCCACCAGGGCCAGGCGCGTCGCCGGCGCCGGGCGTGGCGAGCCGCGCGACCGTCAGCCGCCTCGTCGGTGCCCGGGGTGGACGAGCTGCCGGGCTCGTCCTCGTCCCAGAGGTCGTGCCGCCGCCCGGGTCGCTCGGCTGCGCCGTCGCCGCTCATCACGTTGCTCCTTCAACACCGGCTGTCCGCCCGGGTCCTTCCGCCGGGCAGGGGTGACCATGACCGCCAAGTATGACCGCAACCGGCCGCCCGGGAGGGTCGGGCTGTGCCGGGCATCACGTGTCCTGACATCATGTGCGCATGCAGAATCTGCTGATCAAGACGGCCGTCAACGGCGTCGCCCTCTGGGTCGCCGCGTGGCTGGTGGACGGGATCGTCATCGGGGCGTCGGATGCCACCTTCGCCTCCAAGTTCGCCACCGTCGTCCTCGTCGCCCTGATCTTCGGCCTCGTCAACGCGGTGGTGAAGCCGATCGCCACGATCCTGGCCTTCCCGCTCATCGTGCTGACGCTGGGCCTCTTCACCTTCGTCGTCAACGCCTTCCTGCTCCAGCTCACGGAATGGGTGTCCGGCCCGCTCGGCCTGAGCTTCGTCATCGAGCACTTCTGGTGGGACGCGGTCGTCGGCGCGCTGATCATCACGATCGTCTCGATGGTGCTCAACTGGGTGCTGCCCGAGTCCGACGACTGACCCAGGCGGTGCGCATCCCCTTGGGGGAAGTCTCTTCAGGGTGCGCATCTCCCTAGGGGAAGTCCCTCCCCGGGTGCGTACACGAGCCCGGAGGTCATTGAGGCCCAGCTCGAGCGCGAGGCCCACCTGCGTGCGGCCGGCTGGGTGGTCGTGCGCGTCACCTGGGAGGACCTGACGGACGAAGGGGAGGTCCTGCGCCGGGTCCGGGGCGCCGCGCTGGAGGCCGAGACGGCCGCCTGACCTGAGATGGACTTTCCTTGAAGGGGATGCAGGTGGTGGGGGACTCTCCTCAGGTGGGCACCCGGGAGGGCTTCCCCCAGGGAGATGCGTGGTCGGAGGGGCGCCGCGTGGGGCGCGGCCGGGGTGCCCCTCGCTAGGGTGCGCTCATGGACGCCCCCACGCCCCGCTCGGCCCTCGACCAGGTGCCCGCGTACGTCGCGGGCAAGCCCCCGACCCCGCGTGAGGGGCTGACCGTCTACAAGGTCTCCTCCAACGAGAACCCCAACCCGCCGCTGCCCAGCGTGCTCGAGGTCGTCCGCGAGCAGGCCGCCGGTATCAACCGCTACCCCGACATGGGCGTGACCGCGCTGACCGACGCCCTCGCCGCCCACCTCGGCGTCCCCCGCGAGCAGCTGGCCACCGGCACCGGGAGCGTGGGCGTCCTCGGCCAGATCGTCCAGGCGATGTGCGACCCGGGTGACGAGGTCGTCTACGCATGGCGGTCCTTCGAGGCCTACCCGATCGTCGTCGCCCTCGCCGGCGCGACCTCGGTCCAGGTGCCGCTCACGCCGGACGCCCGTCACGACCTCGACGCCATGGCGGCGGCCGTGACCGACCGGACCAAGGTCGTCATCGTCTGCACCCCGAACAACCCCACCGGTCCGGCCGTGGCCCAGGCCGAGCTCGAGCACTTCATCGCCGGGGTGCCCCCGCACGTCATGGTCGTCGTCGACGAGGCCTACCTCGAGTTCGTCGAGGGCGAGGACAGGGTGGACGGTCTGGCCCTGCGGCGTGCGCACCCCAACGTCGTCCTGCTGCGCACCTTCTCCAAGGCCTACGGCCTCGCCGGCCTGCGGGTCGGGTACGCCGTCGCCGCCGAGCCTCTCGCCGAGGCGCTGCGCAAGACGGCCACCCCCTTCGGGGTCAACCTGCTCGCCCAGGCCGCCGCCGTGGCCTCCCTGGAGGCGAAGGGGGAGCTCGACGTGCGCGTGAAGCACCTGGTCGCCGAGCGGGCCCGGGTGGTCGCCGCGCTGCGCGAGGCCGGGTGGGAGCTGCCCGAGACCCAGGCGAACTTCGTGTGGTTCCCGCTGGGGGAGCGCACGCCGGAGTTCGTCGCCGCCTGCGACGAGGCCGGCCTGTCGGTGCGTCCCTACGGGACGGACGGGGTGCGCGTGAGCATCGGGGAGACCGAGGCCAACGACCGCCTCATCGAGGTGGCCCGCGCCCTGCGCGCCTGACCGGCGGCCCGCTTTGGGTGTCCAGCAGGCGAGACGCTAGGTTGGTGCCCACACCATGTGGTGGGGGTCACAGCCCCGACCACGACGACCGATGCGTCCTCGGGCGCACTCCACCGCCGGTGGCGTGGGTGACCCCCGGGCCGCGGCCGAAGGGAGATCAACAGTGAGCGACAGCGACGTCGCCGGGCACCCAGGGGCCCGGTCCCACATGGCAGGGGCCTTCGAGCCCTCGCCCGAGCGGGGGCCGACGCCCCCTTCGCAGATCACGGGGCACTTCTCCGACGAGAACCCCGAGATGGTCCAGTTCGTCGACGCGGACGGCAACCGTCTCGACACCAACGAGACGAACGCCCCCTACGCCAAGATCGTCGAGGACATGACCTCCGAGGACGCGCGGATCATCTACCGCGACCTCGTCCTCATCCGGCGCATCGACGCCGAGGGCTTCGCGCTCCAGCGCCAGGGCGAGCTCGGCCTGTGGCCGAGCCTCTTCGGTCAGGAGGCCGCGCAGGTCGGCGCCGGGCGCGCCCTCCGCTCCCAGGACTACGCCTTCCCCGGCTACCGCGAGCACGGGGTGGCCTGGACCCGCGGCGTCGAGCCCGAGAACCTCCTGGGGATGTTCCGCGGCGTCAACCACGGCGGGTGGGACTCCAACGAGAACAACTTCCACCTCTACACGATCGTCATCGGCAACCAGATGCTGCACGGTGTCGGCTACGCGATGGGCATCGCCTACGACGGCCACGTCGGCACCGGCGACCCGGAGCGGGACGCGGCCGTCATGGCCTTCACCGGTGACGGCGGCACGAGCCAGGGCGACTTCAACGAGGCCCTCGTCTTCGCCGCGGTGACCCAGGCCCCGTGCGTCTTCTTCGTCCAGAACAACCAGTGGGCGATCTCCGAGTCGAACGACAAGCAGTTCATCATCCCGCCGTACCAGCGCGCCCGCGGCTTCGGCTTCCCCGGCGTGCTCGTCGACGGCAACGACCCGCTCGCGACGTACGCGGTGGCCAAGGACGCCCTCGACAAGGCGCGCGCCGGCCAGGGGCCGACGCTCATCGAGGCCTACACCTACCGGATGGGCGCGCACACCACCTCCGACGACCCGACGAAGTACCGCAGCGACGCCGAGGTCGAGATCTGGAAGCACAAGGACCCGATCAAGCGGATGCGCGGCTTCATGGAGGAGCGCGGGCACGCCGACCCCGAGTTCTTCGACGCCGTCGACAAGGAGGCCGACGAGATCGCGGCCCGGGTCCGCAAGAACTGCCAGGAGATGCCCGACCCGGAGCTCTCGACGATGTTCGACCACCAGTACACCGAGCACCACCCGCTGGTGGAGGCCGAGCGCGAGGAGTTCCTCGCCTACCACGCCGGCTTCGCCGAGGAAGGAGACCAGTGATGTCGGGCACCCGACTGAGCATGGCCAAGGCGCTCAACGCCGGCCTGCGTGCCGCCATGGACAAGGACCCGAAGGTCGTCGTCCTCGGTGAGGACGTGGGCACCCTCGGCGGTGTCTTCCGGATCACCGAGGGCCTCCAGAAGGACTTCGGCGCGCACCGTGTCATGGACACCCCGCTGGCCGAGTCCGGCATCGTCGGCAGCGCGGTCGGCCTGGCCCTGCGCGGCTACCGGCCGGTGGTCGAGATCCAGTTCGACGGCTTCGTCTACCCGGCCTTCGACCAGATCGTCAGCCAGG
>CAYSGN010000050.1:0-12539 GCA_964430615.1 uncultured Janibacter sp.
GGGCTCGGCCTGGTAGGCGGCGTCGGTGAGGCTCATGCGGGTCTCCTTGTCGTCGGGCCGGGGCGCTGTGCTGCCGGTCGTCGAGTGCCTACGCCCGTGCCCCAAGGTACGGGGCAGGACCGTGCGTGCCCCGTACCTTGGGGCACGAGCGTAGGCAGCGCGCGCACTCGGAGTCCGGGGTCGCGCCCCGGCCCCGCGGGCGACCTGGGGCGGGCGACCGAGCGCGGCGTCGCCGTTCCCACCGTCCCGACGACGTCGCGCTCTAGGGTGATCGTCGGGACCGCCCCTTCGCCCACGGACACAGGAGCCGCCATGGACCGCACCCCGATGCGCACGGCCCTGCGGTGGCTCGGCCGGGCCCTCGCGGGGTTCCTGGCACTCGTCGTGCTCGGCTACCTCGCCCGGGGGCTGTGGGGCACCTGGCAGGTGCACGAGGCGAAGGGGGACGCCCGCAGCACCGTCGCCCAGCTCCAGCGCGACTCCGGGGACGTCGAAAAGCGGGCCGAGGAGGTCACCGACGCGCTCGGTGAGCCGTTGCACTCCTGGTCACAGGTCACCTGCACGATGAGGTCGCACGACTCCGGCTGGATCGTCGACGAGTACTACCAGTCCTGCGCGCGGGAGACGGTCGCCGTCTACCCGGCCGCGGACCTCCACCGCGCCGAGCCGCTCGCGGACCCCGACCAGAGGGTCGACGTCGAGGACTGGTCGGACATGGCCTGGGCCCCGAGGCCCCTGCCGGCCACGAGCACGACCTCCGGCTTCGGCTCGACCGCGGCGACGCCGCCGCAGTGGTCGAGCCGCGGCGACCTCGACGACGAGGCGTACACCGTGGTGACGGTCAGCGGCCCGGAGGCCGAGACCACCCTCGGGTGCAGCCCCTGGGGGATCCTCTTCTGCACCGAGCCGGTGGACCACCCGGTCATTCCGGAGTAGCCGGGCCGCCCCCTTCGCCCTGCTGGGCACGACGCTGCTCGCGCCGCTGCTGGGCGGCCTCGCGCCGCTGCATGCGGCGCGTCTCGCGCACGGACTGGCGGACGGCTCGGCGCACGAGCGAGGAGACGGGGAAGCGGGGCACTGCGGCTCCTTTCGCCGGGGGCGGTACTCACTCCCACCGTAGGCGTTTCGCCGCGGACGGCCACCGGGGCGAGGATGGGGCGGTGACGACCTCCCCCTCGCTGCACGAGCGTCTGGACCTGGCCCACGGCCCGGCCTGGACCAACCGCTACGCCCTCGCCCCGCTGACCAACACCCAGAGCAACCCGGACGGGACCCTGTCCGAGGACGAGTTCCGGTGGCTCGTGGCCCGGGCCGAAGGGGGCTTCGGCCTGACGATGACCTCCGCCACCTACGTCTCCCCGGAGGGGCAGGCCTGGGGCGGGCAGCTCGGGATCAGCGACGAGCGCCACCTGCCGGGCCTCACCCGCCTGGCCGAGGCGATCCGCGCCGCCGGCAGCGTCTCCTCGGTCCAGCTGCACCACGGCGGCCGCCGCGGCAACCCCGGCGTCACCGGCTTGCCCAATGTCGCCCCGTGGGACGACCCGGCCAAGGACACCCGCGCACTGACGACCGAGGGGGTCCACCGGGCCGTGGGCGACTTCGTCCGCGCCGCGCAGCGCGCCGAGCAGGCCGGCTTCGACGGCGTGGAGGTCCACGGCGCGCACGGCTACCTCATCTGCCAGTTCCTCGACGGACGCCACAACCACCGCACCGACGGCTACGGCGGCTCCCTCGAGGACCGCGCCCGCATGCTCTTCGAGGTGCTCCGCGGCATCCGCGAGGCGAGCGGCCCCGACTTCCAGGTCGGCGTACGCCTGACCCCGCAGGGCAACGGGATCCTCCTCGAGGAGGGAGTGACCGTCGCCGGCTGGGTCCTCGACTCCGGTCTCGTCGACTACGTCGACATGTCCCTCTGGGACGCCTTCGCGGTCTCGGGCGACGAGGAGGCCCTGCTCATCGACCGCTTCACCGGCCTGCCGCGCGCCGGGGTGCGGCTGGGCGTGGCGGGGAGGATCCGCAGCGTCGAGCAGGCGCAGTGGTGCCTGGCGAAGGGGGCCGACTTCGTCGACCTCGGCCGCGCGGCGATCGTGCACCACGACTTCCCGCGGCGCAGCGGGACCGACGCCGCCTTCGCCATGGCCGAGCTCCCGGTGACCCGCGAGCACCTGCGCGGCGAGCGGGTCGGGGACGACTTCATCGACTACCTCGACGCCGGGTGGCCCGACTTCGTCGCCTGACCTACGCTGCTGGGGTGTCCTCGTCGATCTTCGTCACCGGCGAGGCGAAGGCCCCGTCGAACAACCCGATCACGAACCAGTTCGGGATGTTCTACGTGGCCCTCGTCGTCGACCGGGACACCCACCGCATCCTCGATGCTGAATGCTCGGCGACGTTGGCGCTGACGAACTCGTTCGTCAGGAGCTTGTTCGTCGGTGCGTGCATCGCGGAGGAGGGCATGTTGGTGGAGCAGGTGGCCCAGCGCTACCACGGCTCGTCGCAGCGGGCGCTCGCGGCGGCGTTGACCAACGCCGCGGCGAAGTACCGCAGCATCGTCGGCCTGCACGGCTGACCGCCATCACACAACTGATTGCCTGACCCCTCACCGGGTCAGACCCAGTCGGGAGCAGCTGGTCGATCGACCATGCCTGCTTCCGACTTTTTCGTTCTCTGCACGAAGGGGTGTGGGCATGATCAACGACGGCTTTCTCTTCATCGGTGTGCTCCTGGCGCTCTCCGGGGTGATCATCTGGGTCGACCAGCGCACCCACCACGGATTCTTCAGGTACGTGCCCGGCTTCGTCCTCATGTACTTCGCGGCGGCCCTGCTCAACACGGTCGGGGTCTTCGGGGACGGCACCGAGATCGAGACCGTGGGGGGCGGCGTCCAGGACGCGCTGCTGCCGGCGATGATCCTGCTGCTGCTCTTCACCTGCGACATCCGCCGGGTCCTGCGCCTCGGCCCGAAGCTCCTCCTCACCCTCGTCGTCACCTCGGCGAGCATCATCGTCGGCTTCGTCGTCGCCTACCTCCTCCTCCAGTCCGCCCTCGACGACGAGGCGTGGAAGGCCCTCGGCGCGCTCAACGCCTCGTGGACGGGCGGCTCGGCGAACATGGTCGCCGTCCAGGGCATCCTCGAGGCGCCCGAGTCGGTCTTCGGCTACGTGCTCATCGTCGACACGGTGCTCTACTCCTTCTGGCTGCTGCTGATGTTCAGCTCCGTCGGCGTCTCCGAGAAGTTCAACCGGTGGACGAAGGCGGACACGACCTACCTCGACGCCCACACCGGCTCCGCGGACGAGCAGGAGCGCGCCCGCATCGACCTGACCTCCCTCGCGATCACCCTCTGCGGCGGTATCGCGGCCTCGGCCGCGGCGACCTGGGTCGGCGGGCTGCTCCCCGAGATCGGGGTCGTCGTCACGGCCCAGACCTGGACGATCCTCATCGTCAGCGTCCTCGGCCTCGTCATCGCCTCGACGCCGCTCGGCCGTACCGCCGGCTCGAGCGAGGTCGCGATGGTCATGCTCTACCTCATCATCGGGATCATCGCCTCCGGATCGGACTTCACCTCCCTCACCGAGGCCCCGCTCTACCTGCTCGCCGGCATCATCGTCCTGGCCGTGCACGTGGCGATCATGGTCGTGTACGCCAAGGCCACCCGCACCGAGCTCTTCAGCCTCGCGGTGGCCAGCACCGCCAACATCGGCGGGGTGGCCTCCGCCCCGGTCGTCGCGAGCGCCTTCAACCGTCAGCTCGTCCCCGTGGGCGTCCTCTTCGCGCTCGTCGGCGCCTTCGCCGGCACCTTCCTCGGGCTGATGTCCGCGCAGATCATGGCGGTCCTCTGATGTCCGCCCTGCGGGTGGTGGTGCGGGCACGCCTGCACGAGCGGCCGGGCACCGGCTTCGAGGACCTGGCACCGATCGAGAGGACAGCATCATGAAGGCCACGCGCATCATCGGCGCCGTGCTCGGCACCACCCTCGTGGGTGCCGTCGCGGCGCCGTCCACCGCAGCACCGCAGGACCGGCTCGAGGCGGGGGAGACCGCCTTCGTCGGCGTCGCCGCCGCGACCCTGTGGGTCGAGCCGGGTACCGACCGCCCGCTGGACCGGCCGTCCACGACGAACCCCGTCGACCTCGACGAGTGGAACTCGCGGATGCAGGCGACCGAGACCCGCCGCTGGCTCACCGGCAAGCTCGAGACCCAGGCGGTGCTCGGGTCGGAGGTGGAGGTCACCGAGGTCTCCGGGGACTGGGCCAAGGTCGTCGTGCGGGAGCAGGCGACGCCGCGGGACGAGCGCGGCTACCCCGGCTGGGTGCCGGTGGACCAGCTCGTCGAGAGCGACCGCTTCGAGCGGCTCGCCGACCGTCGGGACCGGGCGGTGGTCACCGACCGGACCGCGACGCTCACCGGTACGGCCGCCGGTGGCGACCCCGGGACGGAGGTCGGCTTCGCCACCGAGCTGCCCGTGCTCGAGGAGACCCGGCAAGCGGCGAAGGTGGCGCTCCCGGACGGGTCCTCGGCGTGGCTCGACGAGGACGCGGTCGAGGTGTACGCCCCGGGCGAAGGGCCGGCCGCGCCCAGCGGGGCGGACCTGGTGAGGACGGGCAAGAAGTTCCTCGGGCTGCGCTACCTGTGGGCGGGCGTCTCGGCGTGGGGCTTCGACTGCTCGGGCTTCACGTACACGATCCACCGGGCGCACGGGATCGACATCCCGCGCGACGCGGACGCCCAGGCCGAGACCGGTCGGGACGTCGCCGTGGCGGACCTGCGGCCTGGCGATCTGCTCTTCTTCGCCGAGCCGGGCGGGGGCGGCGCCGTGCACCACGTGGGCATGTACATCGGCGACGGGAAGATGATCCACGCCCCCAACGCCGCCGAGTCGGTCTCGATCGTCGACTGGCAGCAGTGGGACGAGGACGACGAGTTCGCCGGCGCGAAGCGCATGCGGTGAGTCCGTCCCGAGCGAGACGTCACCCCGGACGCCGCACCTGGCAGGGAGGAGGCGGGGCCCGTCGCGGGGCCGCTCACCGCAGCCGCGGCAGGAGGGCCTCGGTGAACGTGCCGATCACCTCGTCGGCGGCGGACTCGCCCAGGCCCTGGGTGCAGATCGCGAGGTAGTGCGCAGCGTCCGTGCGCGGGTCGCCGACGAAGGCGACGTCGTGGCGGATGCCGTCGACCTCGCCGGACTTCGAGCCCCAGTCGGTGCCCCGTGGCAGGGCCGCGCCGATGGGCGCGATGGTCTGACGGCGCAGCCAGTCGATGTGCCGGTCGACGAGGTGCCCCGGCAGGCGGGGGGAGTCGGGCAGTGCTCCGGTGGTGACCGCCCGCAGGAGCCGGGTGAGGTCGGCGGCGGTGGTCTCGTTGGTGTACCCGGCGGCGACGGCCGCCGGGTCGCCGATGAGGCGTTCGACGCGCGTACGGCCGGCACCGCAGGCTGCGGCGACGGCCGCGACGGCGGGCAGGCCGACGAGCTCGATGACCGCGTTGGTCGCCTCGTTGGAGGACCGGGTGATCATCGCCTCGAGCAGGTCCGCCAGGGTCACGACCGTGCCGGGCGGTGGCAGCTCGGGGTCGAGATGGTCGCCGGTCAGGGCGAAGGGGGCGCCACCGGCCCCCGTGAAGCTGCGCGTGGTCCGCAGCTCCTGCCCGAGGGAGAGCTCCTCGTCGGCGATCCGGCGGGAGGCCGCGAGCAGGACGGCGAGCTTCATCGTCGAGGCGGCGTAGTGGACGCGCTCGGCGTCGCGCTCGAAGACCACCGCGCCGGTGGCGTCGGTGAGGCAGACGCTGATCCGCGGGTCGCTGGGGGCGGGAGGACGGGTCGTCACGGCCCCAGGCTGCCACCGTCAGCCCCTTGACCGTGCCCACCGTCGGCATGGCAGAGTAACGATGCTGGACAGAGCGTCCAATATCGTCGCTGTCGAGAGACGGGTGGAGCCGCCATGAATCCGTTCGCCGACCCGAGCGCCATCCGCTCGCACATGGTCAACGACCAGCACCGGATGCCGGTGCGCGTCGTGCACGCGGATACCGGGCAGCGCGATCGGCCGGCCGGCCTGCTCCCTTCGCCCGGCCCCGCCGCCGCACGCACCCTCGACGACCTCGTCGTCGCCGACGGCCCGCAGATGACCCTGTCCGCCTTCTGCGACGCCGCGGACACGACCGGGCTGCTCGTCCGGCACCGGGGCCGGGTCGTCCACGCCGACTACCGGCACGGCTTCGCGCCGACGGACCTGCACGTCACCGCCTCGGTGTCGAAGTCGGTCTTCGCCCTGCTCCTCTCCCACCTCATCCACACCGAGACGATCGACCCGGACGCCCGCATCGAGTCCTTCGTGCCCGAGCTCGCCGGCACCGGCTTCGGCCGCGCGAGCATCGACCACGCCTTCCACATGCTCACGACCGTGCGTTACGGAGGGCGCCCGTTCCACAAGGAGACCGAGGCCCGCGCCTTCTTCGCGGCCGTCGGCATGATCCCCCTGCCCGCCGACCACGACGGGCCGCGCACGCTCCTGGACCGGCTCGCCACCGCCGAGGAGGACGCCCCGAGCGGGCGGGTCTTCCGCTCGAGAACGGCAACACCGAGGCGCTCGGCGAGGTCGTCCGGCGGGTCACGGGAGCCTCCGTCTCGGGTCTGCTCGAGACCCAGGTGTACGCCCATCTCGCGGCGGGCGCGGACGCCCACTTCGGCTGCGACCCGACCGGTCGCGAGCTGGTCTCCGGACGCTTCGCCTCGACCCTCGCGGACCTGACGCTGCTCGGCGAGATGATCCGCGGCCAGGGGGCGCTGGGCGAGCGGCAGATCCTGCCGGAGAGCGTCGTCGCCGACTACTGGGCGAGCCCGCCCGCACCCGCCGACGACGTCCTCGGCACCGGCGACGAGCGCGCCGGGGGCCCCGTGCTCGCCTACCGACGCGGCTGGTGGCAGCCGCTCGACGGCGAGTCGGCCCTCGTCGCACGCGGTCGGTCCGGGCAGCGGCTCTACATCAGCCCCCGCAGGGAGACGGTGATCGCGCACTTCGGCGCCCACCCCGTCGACGAGGACGAAGCGGTCCCGCGGTTCGAGCCGGTCTTCGCCCGGGTGGCGGCCGAGCTGTCGTCGAGCGGGCGCTGACCGCGGCGGAGCGCGCGGCGACGGCACGCCCACCCCGGTGCGAGGGGCGTCGGGAAGCGCCGGTGACGTGCCCCACGTCGGGCGGCCGCCCCCTTCGCCCCGGGTGGAGGCTGTGGCAGACTCCGTCTAGACAACAAATTGACTATGGGAGTCGATGACCAATGCCGCAGCCCTACCCGCACCTGCTCGAGCCGATCACCGTCGGCTCGACCACCCTGCGCAACCGGGTCCTCATGGGCTCGATGCACGTCGGCCTCGAGGAGGCACCGGACGGCTTCGAGCGGATGGCCGCCTTCTACGCCGAGCGGGCGAAGGGCGGAGTGGGCCTCATCGTCACCGGCGGGATCGCGCCGAACGCGCAGGCCCGGCCCTTCGAGGCCGGCGCGAGCATGACGAGCGAGGAGGACGTCGCCGAGCACCGGCTCATCACCGACGCGGTCCACGCGCAGGGCGGTCGGATCGCGATGCAGATCCTCCACTTCGGCCGCTACGCCTACCACGAGGACCTCGTCGCGCCGTCACCGATCCAGGCGCCGATCAGCCCGCACGTCCCGCACGAGCTCACCGACGCCGAGGTCGAGCAGACGATCGAGGACTTCGTCCGCTGCGCCGTCCTCGCCCGGCGCGCCGGGTACGACGGCGTGGAGATCATGGGCTCCGAGGGCTACCTCGTCAACGAGTTCATCGCCTCGCGGACCAACGTGCGCACCGACCGCTGGGGCGGCAGCTACGAGAACCGGATCCGCTTCCCCCTCGAGATCATCCGCCGGGTGCGCGCGGCCGTCGGTGAGGACTTCGTCCTCGTCTACCGCCTCTCGATGCTCGACCTCGTCCCCGGCGGCTCGACCCTCGAGGAGGTCGTCCACCTCGCGAAGGAGGTCGAGGCGGCGGGCGCCGACATCATCAACACCGGCATCGGGTGGCACGAGGCGCGCGTCCCGACGATCGCCACGCAGGTCCCGCGGGCGGCGTGGGCCGGCGTCACCCGGCGCCTCATGGGCGAGGTCACCGTCCCGCTCGTCGCGACCAACCGGATCAACACCCCCGAGGTCGCCGAGCGGCTCCTCGCCGACGGCTACGCGGACATGATCTCGATGGCCCGGCCCTTCCTCGCCGACCCCGACTTCGTGGCCAAGGCGGCGAAGGGGGAGCCGGAGTCGATCAACACGTGCATCGGGTGCAACCAGGCCTGCCTGGACCACACCTTCTCGATGAAGATCACCTCCTGCCTGGTCAACCCGCGAGCGTGCCACGAGACCGAGCTCGTCATCGGCGAGACCCGGCTCGCGCAGCGGGTCGCCGTCGTCGGGGCCGGGCCGGCCGGACTGGCCTGCGCGACGACGGCGGCCGAGCGCGGGCACCACGTGACGCTCTTCGACGCCGCCGAGGACATCGGGGGACAGCTCGACGTCGCCCGGCGGGTGCCGGGCAAGGAGGAGTTCGACGAGACGCTGCGCTACTTCCGCCACCGGCTCGCCGAGACCGGGGTCGACGTCAAGCTCGGTGCCCGGGTGGGCGCCGAGGACCTCACCGGCTACGACGTGGTCGTCGTCGCGACGGGGGTCACCCCGCGCGTCCCGGAGCTGCCCGGCGTCGAGCACGCCAAGGTCGTCGGCTACCTCGACGTCCTCCGCGGCGGCGCCGACGTGGGCCGACGGGTGGCGGTCCTCGGCGCCGGCGGCATCGGCTTCGACGTCGCGGCCTACCTCACCGACCCCGGCGACCGGGCGAGCCTGGACATCGCCGCCTTCCAGGAGACCTGGGGCATCGACGCCCGGCACACCACCGACGGCGGGCTGGCCTCACCTTCGCACCGGTCGGCACCGCGCGAGGTGACGCTGCTCCAGCGCAAGACGACCAAGGTCGGGGCCGGCCTGGGCACGACCACGGGGTGGATCCATCGCACCGAGCTGCGGGAGCGCGGCGTGACCATGGTGCCGGGCGTGACCTACGAGCGGATCGACGACGACGGCCTCCACCTGAGCGTCGACGGCGCCGCGCAGGTCCTCGACGTCGACACGATCGTGCTGTGCACCGGCCAGGAGCCGAATCGCGCACTGCACGAGGAGCTCTCGGCCCGGGGTGTCACCGCCCACCTCATCGGCGGTGCGGACGTCGCGGCCGAGCTCGACGCCAAGCGGGCCATCGACCAGGGGACCCGCCTCGCGGCGACGATCTGAGCCTGCCCGGCGGCCACGGGGCGTGGCGCGCGCCGGAGGGGCCCGGCCCCTCGCCGGCGTCAGCTCCCGTACGCCGCGGCGGCCTGCTGGATCTGGGGGAAGCGCTCGGCCATCCGGGCGGCGAGGGCCTGGGTGGCCTTGAGCGGGCGGGTCATGACCATGAAGTCGACGATGCGGCCCTCCTCGTCGAGGACGAGGAAGTCGCAGCCGGTGATGTCGAGCCCGTCGACCGTCGCCTCGAAGACGTAGGCCTCGTTGTGGCCGTCGCGCAGCTGACGGACGTAGCGGAAGTCCTCGAAGACGTCGACGACCGAGCGCAGGATCGCGTTCGTGATCGCCTTGCCGGGGTAGGGCCGGTGCGCCACCGGGCTGTGGAAGACCACCTCGTCGGCGAGCAGCGCCTCGACGGCGTCCATGTCCTTGCGTTCGATCGCATCACGAAACATGGTGTGACGATACTCAAAAATATGAATAGGTGGAAGGGTGTGGACCAAGGTCCGGGCCGCGCGGTGAACGTACGATCGGCGCATGGCTCTCCAGGACGCGATCCTCACCGCCCTCGCCCACGACGAGTCCTCCGGGTACGACCTGGCCAAGGCCTTCGACGTGTCCGTCGCCAACTACTGGACCGCGAGCCCCCAGCAGCTCTACCGCGAGCTGGACAAGCTCGAGGAGGCCGGGCTCGTGCGGGCCCGGGCCGTCGCCCAGGCCAAGCGGCCCGACAAGCGGGTCTTCCGCCTCACCGCCGCGGGGCGCAAGGCGCTGCGCGCGCACACGCTGCGCTCACCCAAGCCGCTGGCGGTGCGGGACGAGCTGCTCGTGCAGGTGGCGGCGCTCGAGTCGGGCGAGCCGGAGGCGGTCCGGGAGCACGTCGTCGAGCGGATGGAGGCCACCGAGGCCAAGCTCGCCACGTACCGCACCGCCCAGGAGCGCATGCTCGCCGGACGGTCCGAGGAGGAGTACCTCGCGACCGCGGAGCGCATCGGGCAGTACCTCACCCTGCTGCGGGGGATCAGCTTCGAGGAGGAGAACCTGCGCTGGGGGCGGCGGGTCCTGCAGATCCTCGACGCGCGCTCGGGGGAGTGAGCGAGGCGAAGGGCGGGGCCACCCTGAGCTGCGCCGCCTCCGCACCGGCACCCGGGCGTCAGGCCGACGCCCCGACGATCCGCCGGGCGAAGTCCAGGTGGCGCTCGACGATGTCGTCGTCGGCGAGCGGCCCGTCCGGCTGGTACCAGGAGGCGATCGAGACGCAGAGCGAGGAGATCGCCCGGGCCGCGTCCTCGGGGTAGGGGGTGGCGAAGCTGCCGGCGGCGACCCCGTCGGAGATCGCGTCGGCCAGCAGCCGCTGCTGCTCGTCCCGCTGGGCGACGTGCCGCTCGCGGACCTCCGGCTGCATGCTGCGCATCTCGGTCGAGGCGAGGAAGGCCTGGTCGCGCCGCTCCATGTGGAAGCGCGCGAGCGCCTCGACGAGCCGGTCGAAGCGGTCCGCAGGCGTGCCGTCGGAGTCGGCCTCGGCCGCGTGGCTGTGGGCGAGCATCTCGGTCATCGCCGCCGTGACGATCGCGTCGAGGAGCGCCTGCTTCGAGCGGTGGTGGTGGTAGAGGCCGGGCACGGACAGGCCGGCCTCCTCGGCGATCGTCCGGATCGAGGAGCCGTGATAGCCCTCCCGGACGAAGACGCGCAGCGCGGCCCGCAGCGGCGGGGTGAGCGTGTCCTGCCCGAAAGTTCGCCAGTCGTCGGTCATGCATACCTCCGTCTCGGAGCGGTTGTCGCGCCCGACGGTAGCGGCACGCGTCGCTTGACACCGGATCGTCCTCTGGATCACGGTGGCCACACGTGCCGAGCGATCGATCGGTTCAGGTGCGGCGCGCCGAGCAGGAGAAGGAAACATGTCCGAGCCCACGACCACACTGGACGACGCCACGCTCGAGGAGCTGCTCCGCCCTTCGCTCGTCGGTGCCCGCCTCGCCACCGCCACCGGCGACCCCGCCTGGCGCACCTTCACCGCGGAGCTGATCTCCGGGGGCAAGTCGAACCTGACCTTCACCCTGACCGACGCCTCCGGCGACCGGATCGTCCTGCGGCGCCCGCCGACGGGTGACCTGCTGCCGAGCGCGCACGACATGGGCCGTGAGGCCCGGATCCAGATCGGCCTCGCCGGATCCGGGGTGCCCGTGGCCCGCGTCGTGCTCAACGAGACCACCGGGGAGGACCTCGGCGTCCCGTACTACGTCATGGAGATGGTCGAGGGGCACGTCATCCGCGACGAGCTGCCCCCCGGGTACGCCGATGGGGAGGAGGCCAGGACGGCGATGGCCGATGCCCTGGTCGACGTCCTCGTCGCCCTCCACGAGGTCGAGCCGGCAGCGGTCGGCCTGGCCGATCTGGGCCGCCCGGACGGCTACCTCGAGCGGCAGCTGCGCCGCTGGCTCGGTCAGTCCGAGCGGGCCAGCGACTCGGTCCGGGCGGAGCGACTGCCTGCCCTCGCGGAGCGGCTCGGCGCCACGGTGCCGGTCTCGCCCCCGTCGCGCATCGTCCACGGCGACTACCGGCTGGACAACTGCGTCTACGACGCCGGCGACCCCGGCCGGATCAAGGCGGTCCTCGACTGGGAGCTCTCGACCCTCGGCGACCCGCTCGCCGACCTGGCGCAGACGGCGCTCTACTGGGGCGACCCGAACGGGCCGGAGATGCCGCTCATCCCCTCGCTGACCACCGAGCCGGGCTGGCCCGACCACGACTACCTCGTGCGGCGCTACTGCGGCGCGACCGGGACCGACCCGGCCGTGCTGCCCTGGTACCTGGCCTTCGCGGCCTTCAAGCTCGCCGCGATCGCCCAGGGGGTGGCCACCCGGGCCGAGGCCGGCGACATGGCCGGGCAGGACTTCGGTGACATCGGCGGGGGCATCCGCGACCTCGTCGAGCACGGTCACGCGATCCTCGACGGTCGCACGTCCCTGGACTGACCGCACCCGACACCGGGAACGTGGAGACCCTGCACCTCTTCGGCACCGAGGACCAGGAGCAGCGCTGGCTCGAGCCGCTCGCGGCTACCACCTCACGACGGTCCTCGGCCTCCCCACATCACCACGGGTGAGCTCGGCGGCCAGGCCGGAGGCGTCGACCGGCCCGTCGAGCGCCTCGCCCCACGGCAGGGTGTCCCCGATCTGCGAGAGGAGCGCCACCCCCTCCTGGAGGTGATGCGGCTCGTAGTTGTGCACGCCGGTGATCGTGCGCCAGCCGCGCACG
>CAYSGN010000050.1:12639-18576 GCA_964430615.1 uncultured Janibacter sp.
CCGTGCCCGAGAACTCCAGCGCCACGTCGACACCCGCGTCGACGACCGCCGACGTGGCGAGGGTCCCCGCACCACCGGCCCTCGAGGCGCCTTCGCCCCCGCCCACGGGGGCGAAGGACTCCACCAGCCGCCGGCGCCCGGCCGCCGGGTCCACCGCGAGCACCTCGGCCCCACGGGACCGGGCGGCGGCCACCGCGACGAGCCCGAGCATGCCGAGCCCGTTGACGAGCACCCGACGCCCGGCGAGGTCCCCGGCCCGCTCCAGCACGGCCATCACCGTCGCGACGGCGCAGCCGGCGGTGGACGCGGCACCGTCCCCGATCGCGGCGGGCACGGTGGTGACTGCCTGCCCTGGGCGCAGCAGGATGTGGCTGGCGTAGGTGCCCGAGAGCGGCCAGTCGCCGGAGAAGCTCTCGTGACCGACCTTCGTCACCGTGGCGCACTTGGCGCTCAGCCCGCGCCGGCACGCGGCGCAGTGCCCGCAGGAGCGGGTGACGCCGAAGACCACCCGGTGCCCGGGCCGCAGCAGGTCGCCGGTGACGGTCCGGCCCCCTTCGCTGGTCACGACCTCGCCGACACCCTCGTGCCCGAGGACCGAGGGGCACGGCGACGGGCGCCGCCCGCTCACGGTGTGCCGGTCGGAGCCGCAGACCGTGGCCGCGGAGAGGCGCACGAGCGTCTCGCCGGGGCCGACGTCGGGGAGCGGGACGGTGACGATCTCGAAGTCCCGCCCCCCGCGCCAGAGGAGTGCCTCCGCGCTCATCGGGCCGCCGCGGTTGGAGCTACCACCCAGAAGATGGCATGACCCTGACTCTTATCGACCGCTCCTAGCCCACGGCATCGTGCGCGGACGACCGTCGTTCGGTCAGGACAGACGGGCCGAACGGGGGACCCACGAGGTGGATCGGCCCTCTACCTTTGGCTCCAGTCGCACGGGGCGACGGACAGCCAGAAGGGGAGTCATGAAGACGACATCGGGTCGAAGCGCGTTGAGCAGGGCGGGGAACGGGCCAAGGGCGTCGGCGCGCCACGGTGTGGTGGTCGGCGCCATCGCGCTGGCCTTCGTCGCCGGGTGCACGCCGCAGGAGTCGACGCGGTCCGCGGACGAGCCGGCGACCGAGTCGACGAGCTCGGCGACGACGCAGGACGACGCGGCGGACGCGACGTCGTCCACCACCTCGACCTCCGATACGTCCTCGGACACCAGCGCCGGGAGCGACGACGCCGACGAGACGCAGGCCGACGCCGACGAGGCCGCCCCGGCGAGCGCGGACACGGAGGAGGACACCGGGTCCAGCGACACCCAGGCCTCGGACGACACGCTCTACCGCGTCATCCGGGTCGTGGACGGTGACACCGTGAAGGTCGACATCAACGGTGGCGAGTCCGTGCGGGTCATCGGCATCGACACCCCGGAGACCGTCGACCCGGACGAGCCGATCGAGTGCGGCGGGCCGGAGGCGTCGGCTGCTGCGGAGCGACTGCTCGACGGCCAGGAGGTCGCCCTCGAGTTCGACGAGTCCCAGGGGCGTCGGGACAGGTACGGCCGGATGCTCGCCTACATCGAGATCCCGGGGTCGGGCGACTTCGGGGAGACGATGATCCGGCAGGGGCACGCCAAGGAGTACACGTACGCCTCGGCCTACGAGCGGCAGGCGGCCTACCGCGCGGCCGAGGACCAGGCCGAGCAGTCGGGGCAGGGCCTCTGGGACAGCTGCACCCAGCAGCCGGAGCAGGCCCCGACGACCTCGTCGGCGCCCTCGCCGAGCACCACCGAGGCGCCGCCGGCGCCCCAGGCGCCGGAGCCGGCCCCCTCCGCGCCCCCGGCGCCGGAGCCGAAGGGATCAGCCCCCGGCCCGGGATGGACCAACGATGCGCTCACTCCGGGCTACACCGGCTGCCGCCAGGGCTACCCGGGCGGGAAGATCGACGGGGTCTACTGGTGGAAGCCGATCTCGTGCTGAGGTGGGAGGACGACCAGAGTGTCGACCTGACGCAGGCGCAGAGGAACATGCCTCCGTCAGGTCCGCGCTCCCGGCCCGCGCCCGCGCTCGGCCAGGGCGGCGACGAGTCCCTCCTCGGCGTCCGGCCCGGGCCGCACCCCGCCGGGGATGCGCGTGAGGAAGGCCAGGCCGAGCAGCCACCAGACCGCGAAGATCGCGTAGGGCTGGATGTCGAGGGCGGCGGGCATGCCCGGGACGTAGAGCACCAGCAGGCAGGCGGTGGTGATGACGGCGGCGATGCCGATCGCGAGTCCGCCCCGCGATGAGCGGCCACCGATCCTGAGGGGTCGGTCCATCTCCGGCTCCCGGCGTCGCAGCACGAGGAAGACGACGGACACGAGCAGGTAGGTGATGACGATCGACGGGGAGCTGGAGTCGACGAGCCAGCCCATCATGACCTCGCCGAAGAAGGGCGCGATCGCGCAGATGATCCCGATGAAGATCAGCGCATTGCTCGGGGTGCGGTAGGTCGGGTGCAGCGTGGCGAACCAGCCGGGGAGCATGCCCGACTTCGCCATCGCCCACATGAGGCGCGAGGCACCGATGAGGAAGGCGTTCCACGACGTCGTCAGCCCCGCGAGCCCTCCGGCGATGACGAGATTGCTGCCGAACTCACCGGCGAGCGCATCCATGGCATCGGCCGTCGCGAGGTCGAAGTCCTGCATCTGCGAGGCCGGCAGCGCCGTCGACGTCGTGAGGATGATGACGACGTAGAAGGCGGTCGCCATGGCCACCGAGACGAGCACGAGCCGGCCGATCTTGCGCGGCGGCACGTTGACCTCCTCGGCCGACTGCGGGATGACGTCGAAGCCGACGAAGAAGAAGGGCACGACGACGAGGACCGTGAGCAGGCCGGCGTTGTCGGTGAAGAGCGGCTGGGCGTTGCTGACGTCACCCTCGAGGTAGGTCAGGCCGATCATCGCCAGGGCCATGACGACGAGGAAGAGGATGACCGAGGTCTGCAGCATGCTGGCGGCCTTGATGCCGCGGATGTTCAGCACCGTCAGCAGCACCGCCGTGACCGTCCCGATGAGCGCCCACACGAGGTAGACGTCCGAGTCCGCGACGGTCCACAGCGGGACCGAGTACACCTCCGGGACGATGTAGGCGACCGTGCGGGGGATGGCGACGGCCTCGAAGGCGGCGACGCTGATGTACCCGCCGACGATGCCCCAGGACCCGATGAAGGCCAGCCGCGGGCCGAACCCGCGCATGAGGTAGTTGTGCTCACCGCCGGCCAGCGGCATCGCCGCGACGAGCTCGGCGTAGACGAGGCCGACGAGGGACATGATCAGGCCGCCGATGAGGAAGGCCAGCGCGGCGCCGAGCGTCCCCGCGTCGTTGAGCCAGGTGCTCGTGGCGGTGATCCAGCCGAACCCGATCATCGCGCCGAAGCCGATGAAGAAGGTCTCGATCCGCCCCAGGGAGCGCTTCAGCTGCCCCTCGGCAGGTGCCGGTGCCGTGCTCGTCCGTCCCATACCCTCGTCCTCCTTCGGACAAGGTCGGTGTCAGCGCTCCTCGCGAGAGCGTGCAGGGGACTCTAGGGGGTCGACCCGTGGTGTGCCGAGCGCAGCTCGCTGCGGCGCACCTTGCCGGTCGTCGTCATCGGCAGCTCGTCGATGAACTCCACCTCGCGCGGGTACTCGTAGGTGGCCAGGCGGGACTTCACGTGCGCGCGGATCTCGTCGGCCAGCTCCTCGGAGGGGGAGTAGGCCTCGGCGAGGGTGACGAAGACCTTGACGACCTGACCGCGCAGCTCGTCGGGGACACCGACCGCGGCGACCATCGCGACCGCCGGGTGGCCGAGGACGCACTCCTCGACCTCCGCGGGACCGATCCGGTACCCCGCCGAGGTGATGACGTCGTCCTCACGGCTGCTGAACCAGAAGTAGCCGTCCTCGTCCACGCTGCCCAGGTCGCCGGTGCGCAGCCACCGGTGGGCCTGCCCGTCCGCCCCGGCGACGGTGGTGAACTTCGCCTCCGTCGCCTCGGGGTTCTTCCAGTACCCGAGCATGACGACCGGGTCGTCGGCGCGCACGACGATCTCCCCTTCGACCCCGGGAGCGGCCAGGTGCCCGTCGGCGTCGAGCACCGCGAGCCGGTGACCGGGGTAGGGGCGCCCCATCGACCCGGGACGCACGTCCCAGACCGCCGAGCTGTTGCCGACGAGGAGGTTGGCCTCGGTCTGGCCGTAGATCTCGTTGATGTCGACCCCGAAACGCTCCCGGCTCCACGCGAGCATCTCCCCGCCCAGGGGCTCGCCACCGCTCATGATGACGCGAAGGGAGTGGGCCAGGTCGGGCAGCTTCGCCTGGCGCATCATCTTCAGCGCCGTCGGCGGGAGGAAGGTCGTGGTCACCTCGTGCTCGACCATGAGCCGGAGCGCGGCCTCCGGCTCGAACCGGGCCTTCGGGGTGGCCACCACCGGGCGGCCGTGAAACCACGCCGGCATGAGCACGTCGAAAAGCCCACCGATCCACGCCCAGTCCGCCGGCGTCCAGATCCGGTCCCCCTCCTGGGGGAAGTAGTCGAACATCAGCTCGAAACCGGGCAGGTGGCCCAGCAGCACGCGGTGGGCGTGCAGCGCCCCCTTCGGTGCGCCGGTGGTCCCGGAGGTGTAGATGATCACCGCGGGGTCATCCGGGCCGGTCACCTCGGCCGCGAAGCCGGCCGGGGAGTCGGCGACGAGCGCCTCCAGCGACACGTGCTCCCCACCCGGCTCGGCGCCGGCGACGACGATCTCCACCCCGTCCAGCTCCCGGGTGACCTCGGTGACGAGGTCGAGGCTGGAGGTGTCGGTGAGGACCACCCGCGTGCCGCTGTCGCCGAGCCGGTAGCCGAGCGCCTGCGGCCCGAAGAGCTGGGTGAGGGGGATCGCGATCGCGCCGAGCTTGTAGGTGGCCAGGTGCGCGATGCCGCAGGCCAGGCCCTGCGGCAGCAGCACCGCGACCCGGTCGCCCCGCTCGACCCCCATGGCCCGCAGCCCCGCGGCCAGGCGGTCGGAGCGCTCGGTGAGGTCGCCGAAGGTGTACCGGCGCACCTGGTCGTCGACGACCTCGACGAGGGCGAGGGCCTCCTGGTCCTGCTCGCTCGAGCAGGCGGTCCCGATGTTGAACCGCTCCGGGAGGGGCCAGTCGAACTCCTCCCGGAGGGAGGCGTACGTCGCTCCGGCGACCTTCTCGATCATCGTGGGGTGCTCCCTTCGCTCAGACGGTCTGCGAGACGGTGGCGGACTCGTGGAGGGGACCACCCTCGATGACGCTGGCCAGCTCCGGCTCCGGGGCGGTGGAGCGACCCCGGGTCGCCATCGAGACGCCGATGTAGACGATGAGGGTGACGGCGAAGACGAAGGCCCCGATGATCACGCCCTCCGGCAGCGGCGTCCAGCCGTACTTGGCGCCGACCTCGAGCACGAAGTTGAGCACGATGCCGATGAGGGCGCTGGAGATGGCGGCCTCCTTGGTCCCGCCCTGCCACATCATCCCGAGCACGAGGGCCGGGAAGAGGCTGGCCGCGAAGGTGCCCCACCCGAAGGTGCCGAGCAGCGCGACGACGTTGCCGATGTAGAGGGCGAAGGCCGTCGAGAGCACGAGCAGCGCGGCGACCGCGATGCGGCTCCAGAGCAGCTCCCGCCGGACGGTGATGTTGAACGCGCGCGGGATGTCGCGCACGGCGCTCGCCGCGCCCAGGGTGAGGAAGCTGGACCCGGTCGACATGATCGCCGCGAGCAGGCCCGCGATGACCAGGCCGGCGACGACCGGGGGAGTGAAGTCGGTCAGGTACTGGGTGAAGGACTCGTCGGGGGAGTCCATCGCCGGGAAGTCACCGCGCAGGGTGAGCACGGAGACCGCGGAGCCGATCCCGAGCACCATGAGGGTCGTGATCGCGTAGCCGGTGCCGCTGATGAGCGGACCCCAGCGCAGGCTGGAGCGCT
>CAYSGN010000051.1:0-17924 GCA_964430615.1 uncultured Janibacter sp.
GGCGGCGGCAACGGCGGTGGCAACGGTGGCGGTCAGGAGGACCCGCCCGGCACCGTGACGAAGGTCCGCGAGTCCCGCCGCAACGAGCCGCAGGCGATCAAGGGCAGCACCCGCCTGGAGGCGAAGAAGCAGCGCCGCCGCGAGGGCCGCGAGGCCGGCCGTCGCCGCACGATCATCACCGAGGCCGAGTTCCTCGCCCGCCGCGAGAGCGTCGACCGGGTCATGGTCGTGCGCCAGCAGGACGAGCGCACCCAGATCGGTGTCCTCGAGGACGGGGTGTGCGTCGAGCACTACGTCTCCCGGGAGACGACCTCGACGATGGTCGGCAACGTCTACCTCGGTCGGGTGCAGAACGTGCTGCCGAGCATGGAGGCCGCCTTCGTCGACATCGGCCGCGGACGCAACGCCGTCCTCTACGCCGGTGAGGTCAACTGGGAGGCCCAGGGCGTCGGCAACGGCCAGGCCCGCAAGATCGAGAGCGCTCTCTCCTCCGGGGACTCCGTGCTGGTCCAGGTGACCAAGGACCCGATCGGCCACAAGGGCGCCCGCCTGACCCAGCAGATCTCCCTGCCGGGCCGCTACCTCGTCTACGTGCCCGAGGGCAGCATGACCGGGATCTCCCGCAAGCTGCCGGACACCGAGCGCTCGCGGCTGAAGGGCATCCTCAAGCAGGTCGTCCCGGACCACTCCGGGGTCATCGTGCGCACCGCCGCCGAGGGCGCCTCGGAGGCCGAGCTGACCGCGGACGTCGAGCGCCTCACCAAGGCCTGGTCCCGGATCAGCGACAAGGCCGAGGCGAAGAAGGGCAAGAAGGCCTCCGCGGGCGGCGCGCCGACGCTGCTGCACGCCGAGCCCGAGATGACCGTGCGCGTCATCCGCGACATCTTCAACGAGGACTTCTCCACGATGGTCGTCGCCGGCGACGACGCGTGGAGCCAGATCAAGGCCTACGTCGACGACGTGGCGCCCGACCTCGCGGACCGCCTGGAGAAGTGGACCGGCGAGGGCGACGTCTTCGCCGCGCACCGCATCGACGAGGCGATCGCGAAGGCGATGGACCGCAAGGTCTGGCTGCCCTCCGGCGGCTCGCTGATCATCGACCGCACCGAGGCGATGACGGTCATCGACGTCAACACCGGCAAGTTCACCGGCTCCGGCGGCAACCTCGAGGAGACGGTCACCAAGAACAACCTCGAGGCCGCCGAGGAGATCGTGCGGCAGATGCGCCTGCGGGACATCGGCGGGATCATCGTCGTCGACTTCATCGACATGGTCCTCGAGTCCAACCGGGACCTCGTCGTGCGCCGCCTCCTCGAGTGCCTCGGCCGGGACCGGACCAAGCACCAGGTCGCCGAGGTCACCTCGCTCGGCCTGGTCCAGATGACCCGCAAGCGGGTCGGCTCCGGACTCATCGACGTCTTCTCCGAGCCCTGCGAGCACTGCGGCGGGCGTGGGCTCATCGTCCACCCCGAGCCGGTCGCCCACGACCACTCCGGGGGCGACGGTGGCAAGTCCCGCAAGGGCCGCTCCCGCGGTGGCTCCAAGAACGCCAAGAACGGCAAGGACGGGCGCGGGTCCACCCCGAGCGTCCCCGCCCCGGAGGAGACGGACGAGCACGGCCGCACCGCCGCGCAGATCGCAGCGGCCGCCCACGCCGCCGCCGTCAAGACCATCGCCGGGGAGCCGGCCGAGGACGACGGTGCCGCCCCGGACCGCGACGAGCAGTCCGGCACGGCCCCCGAGCCCGCCCAGGAGCAGAGCCCCGAGCCGGGTCCGCAGCCCTCGGAGCAGCAGGCAGAGCCGGAGCCTCAGCCCGAGCCGGAGCCGGAGCCCGAGCCGGCGCCGGCTCCGCGCCGCCGGCGCGCCGGCCGCCGGGCCGCCTCGAGCGCCGGGGCCCCGGTCGCGCTCCAGCCGGTCGACCTCACCGCCGCCGACACCTCCCCGGCCCAGCCGATCACGACGATCGCGGGGGAGAGCGGCGAGGCGGCCGAGGAGCCCGCGGCGCCGGCGCCGGCGAAGCGCTCCCGGCCCAAGCGGCGTCGGGTCACCACCGAGGCCGGCCCGCCCACGGCGGACGACGAGTCCTGATCCGGACGGCCCCCGTCGCCGCGGTTTTGCGGCCGACGGGGGCCGCCCGGTATCCTCGTTCCTCGGTGCGCCCACCGAGCGGACGCCCGTGCCCACGGGATTGCCTGCCGGTCAGACAGAGAGAGTGCGCCGGAAGACGAAAGTGAGTTCCCACTGATGTACGCGATCGTTCGCGCAGGTGGTCGTCAGGAGAAGGTCTCCGTCGGCGACACCATCCGCATCAACAAGATCAAGGGCGAGGCCGGCGAGAGCGTCGACCTCAAGCCGGTCCTCCTCGTGGACGGGGCGGACGTCACCTCCGACGCCGGCAAGCTCGCCGGCGCCGTGGTCACCGCCGAGGTGGTCGGGGCCGCGAAGGGCCCGAAGGTGAACATCGTCAAGTACAAGAACAAGACCGGCTACCGGAAGCGCCAGGGCCACCGCCAGGCGCTGACCGAGCTGAAGATCACCGACATCAAGGCCTGAGGCCTTCCCAGAGAGTGAGGAACTGACATGGCATCCAAGAAGGGTGTGTCCTCGACCAAGAACGGTCGCGACTCCAATGCCCAGCGCCTCGGCGTGAAGCGGTTCGGCGGCCAGGTCGTCGGCACCGGCGAGATCATCGTGCGCCAGCGCGGCACCCACTTCCACCCGGGCGAGAACGTCGGCCGTGGTGGCGACGACACGCTGTTCGCCCTCGCCGACGGCGAGGTGCAGTTCGGCTCCAAGCGCGGTCGCAAGACCGTCAGCGTCCTGCCGGCGGGTACCGCCGGCTGACGCTCCACCAGAGCGTTGCGCGAAGGGGGCGGGTCCGGCGTGGCCCGCCCCCTTCGCCGTCCCGCATCACATCCGAGGAAGAGGTGAGGTCGTGGCGACCTTCGTGGACCGGGTCACCCTGCACGTCGAGGGCGGCAAGGGCGGTCATGGCGTCGCGTCCGTGCACCGCGAGAAGTTCAAGCCGCTCGGCGGCCCGGACGGCGGCAACGGCGGGCACGGCGGCGACGTCGTCCTCGTCGTCGACCCGCAGGTGACGACCCTCCTGGACTACCACCGCACCCCGCACCGCCGGGCGACCAACGGCACCCCCGGCGCCGGTGACGAGCGCGACGGAGCGGCCGGCGCGGACCTCGTCCTGCCGGTGCCGGAAGGCACCGTCGTCACCAGCCGGGACGGGGAGGTGCTCGCCGACCTCGTCGGTGCCGGAACCACCTTCGTCGTGGCGAAGGGGGGCCGCGGCGGACTCGGCAACAAGGCCCTGGCCAGCCGCCGGCGCAAGGCGCCGGGCTTCGCCCTGCTCGGCGAGCCGGGGGAGAGCGCCCAGGTCGTCCTCGAGCTGAAGTCGCTCGCCGACGTCGCGCTCATCGGCTTCCCGAGCGCCGGCAAGTCCTCGCTCGTCTCGGTGCTCTCGGCCGCCCGCCCGAAGATCGCCGACTACCCCTTCACCACCCTCGTGCCGAACCTCGGCGTCGTCACGGCGGGGGAGACCCGCTTCACCGTCGCCGACGTGCCCGGGCTCATCCCCGGCGCGAGCGAGGGCAAGGGGCTGGGGCTGGAGTTCCTCCGGCACGTCGAGCGCTGCTCCGTGCTCGTGCACGTCATCGACACCGCGACGCTCGAGCCGGGGCGCGACCCGCTCACCGACGTCGACGTCATCGAGGACGAGCTCTCCGCCTACGTGGCCGACGAGAGCCTCGGCGGCCGTCCGCTCTCCGAGCGCACCCGGGTCGTCGTGCTCAACAAGGCCGACGTGCCCGAGGCGCGCGAGCTGGCCGAGATGGTCCGGGAGGACCTGGAGGCCCGCGGGCTCGAGGTCTTCATCATCTCGGCCGTCGCGCACACCGGCCTCAAGGAGCTGACCTTCGCCCTGGCCCGGCACGTGCTCGACGCCCGTGCCGAGCTCGAGGAGGAGGACGCCCCGCAGCGGCAGGTGCTGCGGCCCAAGGCCGTGGACGACTCGGGTTTCGAGGTCCGGCGGGAGGGGTCCCCGGAGGGGGAGGTCTTCCGGGTGCTCGGCGCGAAGGTCACCCGCTGGGTGCACCAGACCGACTTCGCCAACGACGAGGCGGTCGGCTACCTCGCCGACCGGCTCGCCCGCGCGGGCGTGGAGGAGGAGCTCGTACGCGCCGGGGCCGTCGCCGGCTCCACCGTGCTCATCGGACCCGTGGACGACGCGGTCGTCTTCGACTGGGAGCCGACGCTCGTCGGCGGCGCGGAGCTGCTCGGCGGGCGGGGCACCGACGCCCGGCTCGAGGAGCGCACCCGCCGCACGACGAGCGAGCGGCGCCGGGACTTCCACGACCGCAAGGACGCCCAGACCGCGGCCCGGGAGGACCTGCGCGCCGAGCGCGAGGCCGGCCACTGGACCGGGGACGAGTGATGGGCGGACGCACCGACCTGACGCAGGCGCGTCGGGTCGTCGTCAAGATCGGGTCCTCGTCGCTGACCAGCGCTGCCGGGGGAGAGCTCGACGTCGCCCGCCTGACCGCCCTCGTCAACGCGCTCGCCGCCCGCCGCCACGACGGGGCCGAGATCATCCTCGTCTCCTCCGGGGCGATCGCCGCCGGCATCGGCCCGCTGTCGATGCCGACCCGCCCGCGCGACCTGGCCCGCCAGCAGGCCGCGGCCAGCGTCGGCCAGGGGGTCCTCGTCGCGGCCTACCAGGGCGCCTTCGCCGGGCACGACCTCATCGTCGGCCAGGTGCTGCTCACCGTCGACGACGTCACCCGACGCGGGCACTACACGAACGCCCGCCGCACCCTCAACGCGCTGCTGTCGATGGGCGTCGTGCCGATCGTCAACGAGAACGACACCGTCGCGACCAACGAGATCCGCTTCGGCGACAACGACCGGCTCGCGGCGCTCGTCGCCCAGCTGGTGCGCGCCGACGCGCTCGTGCTGCTCACGGACGTGGACGCGCTCTACACCGCCGCCCCCGGCACGCCGGGCGCCGAGCGGGTGGCCGTCGTGCGCGCCCCGTCGGAGCTGGAGTCGATCTCCATCGGCGGCACCGGCTCGGCCGTGGGCAGCGGTGGCATGACGACGAAGGTCGAGGCCGCCGGCATCGCCGGGGCGGCCGGCATCCCCTCCGTGCTCACCTCCGCGGACAACGTGGCGGGAGTGCTCACCGGCGAGGACGTGGGGACCTGGTTCTGCGCCCAGGAGCGCACCCGCGGCTCCCGCGGCCTGTGGCTGGCGCACGCGACCACGCCGCGCGGCTCGGTGCAGATCGACGCGGGGGCGGTCACCGCCCTTCGCGAGCGGGGCCGCTCGCTCCTGCCGGCCGGGATCGTCGGGGTCGCCGGCCACTTCGTCGACGGTGACCCGATCGACGTCGTCGGGCCCGACGGGGTGGTCATCGCCCGCGGCCTGGTCAACTACACCTCCGGCGAGCTGCCCCACCTCATGGGGCGCTCCACCAAGGAGCTCGCCCGGGAGATCGGCCCGCAGTACGAGCGCGAGGTCATCCACCGGGACCACCTCGCGATCCTCTGAGGCGCAGCTCAGCGCACCCGGGCGGCCTCGAACTGCATCCGCGGGTTCGCGTAGACCTCCTGGGCCTGGACCAGCTGCAGCTCGCGGCGCCCGGAGTCCAGCGTCGCCTGCAGCAGGTCGAAGACCGAGGAGACGGTCCGGCCGAGCGCCTCCTCGAGGGAGTGGGTGCGCACCCAGTGGCTCGTGAAGAGTGCCGCGGTGACGTCCCCGGAGCCGTTGGCCTTGAGCGGCAGGTGCGGGGTCCGCACGATCCACGCCTCGTCCTCGTGGCAGGCGAGCATCTCGATCGTGCCCTCGGGCCGGTCCGGGCGCAGCACGGAGGTCACGAGGATCGTGCTCGGGCCGATCTCGCGGGCGCGGTCGACCGAGGCGAGGGTCTCCTCGAGGGTGTGCGGCTCGGTGCCGGTGAGGAAGCCCAGCTCGAACTGGTTGGGCGTGATGAGGTCGGCGTGCGGGACGACCTTCTCCCGCAGCAGCACCGGGATGGACTCGTGGACGAAGCAGCCGGACGCCTCGTTGCCCATGACCGGGTCGCAGGCGTAGATCGCCTCGGGGTTGGCCGCCTTGACCTTCGCGACCGCCTCGAGGATCGTCACGCCGATGCCCTCGCCGCCCTGGTAGCCGGAGAGGATCGCGTCGATCTCCGCGAAGGCCTCCCGCTCGCCGATGCCGGTGACGACGTCCGCGACGTCGGCGGGGTCCATGAGCGGCCCGCGCCAGGCGCCGTACCCGGTGTGGTTGGAGAAGTTCACCGTGTGCACCGGCCAGACCTCGACCCCCAGGCGCTGCATCGGGAAGACGGACGCCGAGTTGCCGACGTGCCCGTACGCGACGTGGGACTGGATGGAGAGGATCGTCGTGGTCACCGGGACATCATTCCACCTCTCGCCCACGGCGCGGACGCCCGGGACGCGGTGGATCCCGCGCTCGTAGGCTGGCCCCATGACCGACAGCACCGCCCTCGTCGCCGATCTCGCCGGCCGTGCCCGGGTCTCCGCCCGCCGGCTGGCGCTGCTCACCCGTGCGGAGAAGGACGCCGCGCTCCTCGCGCTCGCGGACGCCGTGGAGGGGGCCACCGAGACCGTCGTCGCGGCCAACGCCGAGGACCTGCAGCGAGGGCGCGAAGGGGGGATGGCGACCGGCCTCCTCGACCGTCTCACCCTCGACGCGGCCCGGGTGGCCGCCGTGGCCCAGGCCCTGCGGGACCTGGCCGGCCTGCCCGACCCCGTCGGTGAGGTCGTGCGCGGCTCGACCCTGGCCAACGGCCTGCAGATCCGCCAGGTGCGGGTCCCCATGGGTGTCGTCGGCATGATCTACGAGGCCCGCCCGAACGTCACCGTCGACGCCGCCGGCCTGGGCCTGAAGTCCGGGAACGCGATGATCCTGCGCGGTGGCTCGGCCGCGGCGAGCACCAACCGGGCGCTCGTCGACGCGCTGCGCTCCGGCCTCGCGGGGCAGGGCCTGCCCGAGGACGCGGTCCAGCTGCTCGAGGGCGACCACGACGTCGTCAAGGCGCTCATGACCGCCCGCGGGCAGGTCGACCTGCTCATCCCCCGCGGGGGAGCGGGCCTCATCCAGGCGGTCGTCACCGAGTCGACCGTGCCGGTCATCGAGACCGGGGTGGGCAACTGCCACGTCTACCTCGACGCCGCCGCGGACCCCGAGAAGGCCCGGGCCATCGCCCTGAACGCCAAGACCCACCGGCCGAGCGTGTGCAACGCCGCGGAGTCCCTCCTCGTCCACCGGGACGCCGCCGAGGACCTGCTGCCCCCGGTGCTCGGTGACCTCGCGGCGGCCGGGGTGGTCCTGCACGGCGACGAGGCGAGCGCCGAGCTGGCCCCGGAGGGGGTGCAGGTCCTGCCGGTGAGCGAGGCCGACCACGACGAGGAGTTCCTCGCCCTGGAGATGTCCGTCGCCGTCGTCGACGACCTCGACGCCGCCATCGAGCACGTGCGCCGGCACGGGTCCGGGCACACCGAGGCGATCGTCACCGAGGACCGCGGCGCCGCCCGCCGCTGGAGTGCGGAGGTCGACGCGGCCGCCGTGGTCGTCAACGCCTCGACGCGCTTCACCGACGGGGGCGAGTTCGGCTTCGGTGCCGAGATCGGCATCTCCACCCAGAAGCTGCACGCCCGCGGCCCCATGGCCCTGCCCGAGCTGACCACGACCAAGTGGGTCGTCGAGGGGGACGGGCAGATCCGGGCCTGACCCCCGGGACGTGATGAGGGCCCCTCTCGGTGTCGGGAGGGGCCCTCATCCGTCGGACACGTCACGCCCTTCGGGCCTGCGGCGACGGCAGCGTGCGGGCACGTGTGTGCCCCCACGGTGACGCGCGGACCAAGAGGTGCCGACGCCGCACAGGTCGCCGTGCCCCTTCCGGGAGTGGTACCCGGTCGGGGCGATCGACGTCGTTATCCCCTCTGGTCCGTAGCCGCCCGAGCCCACCGTGCAGGTGGCGCGGACGACCGCGGTGTGAGGACAGTTCTACGCCTCGGTAGCGCCGTACGGCAACCACAACGGGGACGGATCGGTGAGCGGACAGAACCCACAGGACTGTCCACAGCCGCAGCGCGGGTTTCTCGTCACCACCCACAGGCCTGTGGACGCCGACGGTGGATAAGCACCCGGTACGATGGGCGGCATGCTGAGCACCTTTGTCACCGCGGCCGAGCACCACGTCGAGCTGCCCGTCCCGCCGGCCTTCTACGGGATCTTCGCCCTGCTCGTCTTCGGGATGATGCTGGCCGCCCTCTTCGCCGTGCGCCAGGCGGCCACGAAGGTCCCGGGCAAGCACAACACCGTCGCCCACGACGAGGCCCACGACGAGGCCGGGGACCACCACTGAGCAAGCGTCTCGGCGTGATGGGTGGGACCTTCGACCCCATCCATCACGGGCACCTCGTCGCGGCGAGCGAGGTGCAGTCCCGCTTCGACCTCGACGAGGTCGTCTTCGTGCCCACCGGCCGGCCCTGGCAGAAGGCGCACGAGCGGGTCAGTGCCCCCGAGCACCGGTACCTCATGACGGTCGTGGCGACGGCCTCCAACCCGCGCTTCACCGTCAGCCGGGTCGACATCGACCGGGAGGGGCCGACGTACACCGCGGACACCCTCCGCGACCTGCGGGCGCTGCGCCCGGACGACGAGCTCTTCTTCATCACCGGCGCGGACGCGCTGGCCCAGATCCTGTCCTGGAAGGACGTCGAGGAGCTGTGGGACCTCGCCCACTTCATCGGCGTCACCCGCCCTGGCTACACCCTCAGCGAGTCGGGACTGCCCGAGGACAAGGTGACCCTGCAGGAGGTCCCCGCGATGGCGATCTCCTCCACCGACTGCCGACAGCGGGTCGCCGACGGCGAGCCGGTCTGGTACCTCGTGCCGGACGGCGTCGTGCAGTACATCAACAAGTACGCGCTCTACACCGACGATCGGGAGTGACCCAGACACCGTGGTAGCCACCCAGGAGGCCATCGACCTGGCCAAGGTCGCCGCCCAGGCGGCCGATGCCAAGCTCGCCAGCTCCATCACCGGGCTGGACGTGTCCGGCCAGATGCCGCTGACCGACATCTTCCTCATCGTCTCCGCGGACAACGAGCGGCAGGTCCAGTCGATCGTCGAGGCCGTCGAGGAGGCGGTGCGCGAGCGGCTGGGCATCAAGCCCCTGCGCAAGGAGGGCGACGGGCCCGGCCGTTGGGTGCTCGTCGACTTCGGTGACATCGTCCTGCACGCCCAGCACGAGGAGGAGCACGAGTTCTACGACCTCGAGCGGCTCTGGCGTGACTGCCCGCACCTGGACCTGGGCGTCGACGGCACACGGGCCGAGGACGAGCGGTGAGCGAGGCGAAGGGAGACCCCCGTCGCCTCGTCGTGCTGCGGCACGGTCAGACGATCTCCAACGCGAAGGGGATCTGGCAGGGCCAGCTGGACCACGACCTCTCCGAGGTGGGCCGGGAGCAGGCCCGGGCCGCCGCGGCGGCGATCGCCGCCCTTCGTCCCTCCCGCGTGGTCTCCTCCGACCTCTCCCGGGCGCGGGACACCGCCGAGCAGGTCGCCGGTGCGAGCGGCGGCATCGAGGTGCGTCTCGACGAACGCTGGCGGGAGATCCACGCCGGCGGCTGGCAGGGCCTCACGGCCGCCCAGGTGCTCGCCCAGCACCCGGAGGACGCCGAGCGGCTCATCAGCGGTGAGGACTTCAAGCGCGGCGGCCACGGGGAGTCCCTCGCCGACGTCGCGGCCCGCACCCGGCTCGCCCTCGACGAGCTCACCGGGTCCATGGACCCGGGGGAGTGCGTCGTCATCGCCACCCACGGCGTGACCGGACGCTCCCTCGTGGCCGAGCTCGTCGGCCTCGAGCAGTCCACTGCGTGGCGGGTGCTCGGCGGCTTCGGCAACTGCCACTGGGCGGTCCTCGAGGAGGGCCGCGCCGGCTGGCGCATCACCCAGTGGAACGCCTCCGCCGAGGGTCTCTGATCCGGTGGCGCCGAGCCGATTTGGTGAACCACGGGGGCGTCGGGTTAAACTTCCGCAGTCCCCTTCAGGGGGATCCCACTCGGGGCTGTAGCGCAGTTGGTAGCGCACCTCCATGGCATGGAGGGGGTCAGGGGTTCGAATCCCCTCAGCTCCACCACGCACGAGAAGGCCGACCCGTCACGGGTCGGCCTTCTCGCTGTCGAGGGGGGCTCAGAGCGCCAGGAGCGCCAGCACGAGCACCGCGACGGAGGGGACGATCATGACGAGGGCGTTGACCGAGCCCGAGGCGTCACCCACGCGCAGGTGGGAGACGACCGCGCCGACGAAGTAGAGCACGACCCCGAGGGCGGCGGCGACGCCCAGCGGGAGGTAGACCAGCCCGGCGAGCAGGCCCACGGCTCCGGCGAACTCGGCGGCGGCCAGGGCGGGGAACATGCTCGTCGGGACGCCGACGGTCCCGTTGATGATGGTGACGATCTGCTCGTCCTTGACGAGCTTGGCCCGGCCGGAGAGGACGAGCATGGCGCTCATGAGGACGGCGAGCATGGAGTAGGCGACGAACACGGGGGAACCTTCCAGGTCGATCGACGGATGTGTCGATCACCAGAAGTGATTGATGGTTCAAGTTATTCCGGAGTATGTGAACCCGCCCGCCCCGTTGTGCTGCTCGCCGGCCGGAGGTGCCGGCCGGCGACGGGGCGTCGTCGCAGACGAATCTCGAGGTGTGTACATGACCCAGGAGCAGACCGTGCCGACCATCGGCGTCGTCGTCGGGACCACCCGCTCGGGGCGGGTCGGGCGGGGCAACGCCGAGCGGGTCGCCGAGCTCGTCGAGGACTCCGCGCAGGCGGACGTGCGGCTCATCGACCTCAAGGAGGTCGCCCTGCCGTGGCTCGACGAGCCGCGCCCACCCGCCGACGGTGACTACCAGCGCGAGGCCACCCGCGCATGGGCCGAGGTCGTCGCGGGGCTGGACGCGGTCGTCATCGTCTCCAGCCAGTACAACGGCGGCTACCCCGCTCCGCTGAAGAACGCCCTCGACACGGTCTACGGGGAGTGGAACGGCAAGCCCGTCCTGCTCGTCACCTACGGCATGCACGGCGGGGTCCTCGCGGCGGAGCAGCTGCGCACCGTCTTCCGGGTGCTGCGCGCCGACGTCGCCGAGGCGGCCGTGGCCGTCACGATCGCCCCGGAGGACCGGGACGAGGGGTGGCGGCTGCACGCGCCGTCCGAGGTCGTCGACCGACACCGCGCCGAGCTCGCGGGCGGCCTGGAGGAGCTCCGGGGCAAGCTCGAGGCGGCGCGTGCGAGGGTGGCCTCCTGAGGGGAGTGTGATCCGGATGCCGACCGTCCGCACCATCGGCCACTCGACGCGCCCGGTCGAGGACTTCGTCGAGCTGCTGCGCGAGCACGACGTCACCCGCGTCGTGGACATCCGCACCGTGCCGAAGTCCCGCCACAACCCGCAGTACCGGCACGACGCGCTCGCCGCCTCGCTCGAGGGTGCCGGCCTCGGGTACACCTACGTCGAGGAGCTCGGCGGGCTGCGCAAGCGCCGTGCGGACTCGGTGAACACCGCTTGGCGCAACGCCTCCTTCCAGGGCTACGCCGACCACATGGGGACCGAGGAGTTCCGCCGGGGCATGGCGCGCCTCATGGAGATCGCCGGGGAGGAGTCACCGGTGATCATGTGCGCCGAGGCCGTGCCGTGGCGCTGTCACCGCTCGCTCGTCGGCGACGCCCTCCTCGCGCGCGGCGTGCGCGTCCTGGACATCATCGGCGACGGGCCGGCGAAGGAGCACACCCTCACCTCCTTCGCCGTCGTCGACGGCACCGAGGTGACCTACCCGGCCGAGGGCTGATCCTCCGGCTTCCGGGCGACGATCGCGATCCCGCGCATGGCATCGCGGTGTGCCGTGAAGGTCGCGCGCATCCGCATCACCCGGGCCCGCGCCTCGTGCTGGAGCAGCAGGTTGCGCCCGAAGCGCAGGGCCCCGAGCAGCCCCTCGTCGGCGACGATCCGCTTCGGGTCCAGCAGGGCCATGGGGGCGGTCTGCACGTGCTCGACGACGAGACCGTGCCGGGTGAGCAGCTCCTGCCACTCGGCGACGGTCAGCGGCCGGGCGTTGACCTTGATCGAGCGGGCCAGCTCCTGACGGATGCCGGTCTTGACCTCGTGCGGGATCGAGTCGGGGGTCAGGGCGAGCTCGTGGATCGCGTACCGCCCGCCGGGGCGCAGCAGTCGCACCGCCTCGGCGACGATCGCCTCCTTCGCCGTCTCGCCCTGCATCGTCAGCATGGCCTCGCCGATGACCACGTCGGCGTCGCCGTCCGGCAGCCCCGTCTCGGAGGCATCCGCCGTGACCGCCGTGCCGAGCGGGGCGACGACCTCCTCGGTGGCCCGAGCGGCGACCGGGTCGGAGTCGACACCCCGGTAGGAGCGCGGGTGCAGCTCGAGGATCTCCTTCGCCGTGCGGCCCAGGCCGGGTGCCAGCTCCACGACGTCCGTGCCGCCGAGCTCGGCCGCGGCGAGCAGCGCACGGCTCAGCTCGAGGCCACCCGGGCGCAGCACCCGCTTGCCCAGGCGGGCCAGCAGCCAGTGGCCGTAGACGGCCTCGTCGGTGCGCTCGGCGAAGGGGATGTTCCGGGTGGTCATGGTGCACTCCTCGGCTCCATGTGGCGGTAATTCTTACGCATAAAATAGTAGAAAATGGCCTGGACGCATAGGGTGGCCTCACCGCACCCGAGCGAAGGAGTCGTCATGGAATCGATGTCACTGACCGCCCTGGCCGAGGAGCACCTGGCCAAGGCCAAGGAGGGGTCCGCGGGGCGCAGCGCCACCACGGTCCACGGCCGGCACGACTTCGTGCTGCGCCAGACGCTCATCGCCCTGTGCGAGGGCACCGCCCTCGCCGAGCACGACAGCCCCGAGGAGGCGACCCTCCAGGTGCTGCGCGGCCGTGTGCGGATGCGCGCGGGTGAGGACGTCTGGGAGGGCGGCACGGGCGAGCTGCTCGTCATCCCGCCGGCGCGCCACGACCTGGCCGCCCTCGAGGACTCCGTCGTGCTCCTCAGTGTCGGCACCGGCAGCTGAGGTGCCTGCCGGGAGCGCCAGGCGTGCCACGCCGGCGCGGGCGATGGTCGCCCTCGGCGTGCTGGGCGTCGTCGGCGGCGGCCTCGTCGCCGCGGCCACCGGACCGATGGGTTGGACGAAGGGGAGCTGGGCCGCTGCCTACCTCGTCCTCGTCGTCGGGGTCGCCCAGTACGTCATGGGGCGGATGCGCGAGGGGCTCCCGGCCCCGGACGGGGCCGGGTGGCTCCAGCTGGCGGCGTGGGACCTCGGCAGCCTCGGCGTCGTCGTCGGCACCCTCGTCGGGGTCACGGCGGTCGTCGACGTCGGCTCGCTCGTGCTCGTCGTCGCGCTCGCCCTCGCCCTGCAGGGCGACCTGCGGGCCGAGGGCGCCCGCCCCCGCGCGGTCGTGCTCGGCTACCGCCTGATGCTGCTCGGCCTGCTCGTGAGCATCCCGATCGGGATGCTCCTCTCTCACCTGCGCAACGGCTGACTCGTGTGCACGTCGAGGAGGCGAGCAGCGTTGTCGTGCAGCACTCCTCGAGTCCACCCGTCGCCCATCCCGAGGTTGATGACCGAGTCGACGGCCTCGAGGTAGGAGTAGGGGATGTTCGGGAAGTCGCTCCCGAAGAGGATCCGCTCGCCCAGGGCGGCGAGGTCCTCCCTTCGCTCCTCGGGGAAGGGGGCCATCTCCTCGGCGAAGGCCGTGAAGGCCATCGTCGTGTCCAGGTGCACGTGCGGGTACCGCGCGCAGATGTCGAGGAAGTCGCCGTAGTCGGGCATGCCCATGTGGGCGATGATCAGCGTGAGGTCCGGGAAGCGGCGCAGCAGCGTGCGCACCCCGTCCGGGCCGGTGTGGGTGCCGGGGGCGGGGCCGTCGCCCGCGTGCAGGACCACCGGCGTGCCGACGGTCTGGAGCTCTTCCCAGACGTCGTCGAGGAGCGGGTCGTTCGGGTCGTACTCACCGACCTGGACGTGCGCCTTGAAGATGCGCGCCCCCTCGGCGATCGCCTCGCGCACGTACTCCCCGGCACCGGGCTCGGGGTAGAAGGTCGCCGAGCGAAGCGCCTGCGGTGTGCGGTCGGCGAAGTCCCGCGACCAGGCGTTCAGCCACGAGGCCATCTCCGGCTTGTGCGGGTAGTTCAGCGACGGGAAGACGAGCACGCCGAGCTCCTGCAGCGTGGCCACGCGCTCCTTCTCGCTCGTCCGGTAGGCGATCGGCCAGGCCCGCCCCACCTTCGGGCCGGCGGCGTCGAAGTAGGCCCAGACCTTGTCCATCACCCGCTGGGGCATGAAGTGCACGTGCACGTCGATGATGCCGGGGATGCCGAGCGCCGTGCAGCGGGAGCGCACCAGCTGTGCCTCGTCCTCCGGGACCATGCTCATGTGCGTCTCCTCAGTCGCTTCCATATCGATGTGTGCTCCTCGCCCCGGGGCTCCTCCCGGGTCCAGGGGTCGCGGGCGAGCAGGAAGTCCACCATGACGACCGACACCGAGCCGTCGGCGGCCAGCCCCAACCAGATCGGGTAGGTGCCCTCACCCCAGCCGCTGCCGAATGCTGCCACGGGGACGGCCCCCGTCGCAGGAGGAGCGCAGACGACGGGTGCGTCCGGGTCGTCGGCGTCGAGGGCCCTCGAGAGGGGGTCCTCGTCCTCGGCGACCGCGGCGACGAGGGCACCCAGGGCGCCGACGTCCGCGAAGCACGCGGTGGCCGCACCCACCTCGCACCCGGTCGGGGGTGCCTCCCACGTGGTGATCGGCCGCTCCCCGGTGATGAGCAGGGCGGCGGCGTTGCGCCGTCGCCCGGCGGCCACGCGGGCCCGGGCGACGAGGACCTCGTGCTCGCCGCGGGGGAGAGGACGCTCGAGCGGCGCGTGGTCCGGCTCGACGAGGTAGGGGTCGCCGACCACCAGCCGGCCGGACGGCAGCGGCAGGCGTCCGGGGAGGACGTCGTCGAGCGGCCAGTCCTCGGTGATCTGCTCGTGGTGGCGCAGGTGGCCGGTGAGTAGGGCGGAGTAGAGCCAGCTCGGGTGCTGCTGCCGCCAGTCCTCGACGGTGCCGACGGTGGCCGGGCTGACCTCGCAGAGCGGGAGCGCCGTCATGGCCGGGAGCCTACAGTCGGTCGAGGGCCCCCAGGCGGTGGTCCACGACCTGTGAGGAGTGCCATGTCGTTGCCCGAGCTCACCACCCCGGTGTCGCTGACCGGTTCGGACGGCCGGCTCCACCCCGCGGCCGTCGGCTGGGCGCGTCGTCCGCTCGTGGACACCCGGGGCCTGCGCCGCGGGTGGGGACGCACCAAGAGGTGGGAGTACTGGGGGGTCGTGAGCCCGACGCACCTCGTCGGGATCACCGTCTCCTCGATCGACTACGCGGCCGTGCACGAGGTGTGGGTCCGGGAGATCGCCACCGGCCGGGAGTGGCACCGCACGGCGACGATGCTCCCGTCGCGCGGGGTGGTGCTGCCGCCCAGCCTCGAGGACGGACCGGTCCGGGCCCGCGCGCGTGGTCTCGAGGTCGGCATCGACGAGGTCGAGGGCGGCACCCGGCTGCGGGCACGCATCGCCGGCGCCTCCATCGACCTCCTCGCTGCCCTGCCTGCCGACCACGAGCGGCTGGCGGTCGTCGTCCCGTGGAGCACGCGGCGCTTCCAGTACACGGTCAAGGACGTCGCCCGGCCCGCCAGCGGCCGGCTCACCCTCGACGGGCAGGTCGTCGAGCTCGAGGAGGGGAGTACCTGGGCCGTCCTCGACCACGGCCGCGGCCGCTGGCCGTACGACGTGCGCTGGAACTGGGGCGCGGGATCCGGCGCCACCCACGGCCGTGTCGTCGGCCTCCAGGTCGGCGGGCGCTGGACCGAGGGCACCGGCTCGACGGAGAACGCGGTCGTCGTCGACGGACGCGTGCACCACATCCCCGTCGAGCTGACCTTCGACTACGACCTCCGGCGGTGGCAGCAGCCGTGGCGGGTCACCGGCGGTGGCCTCGAGGCGACCTTCGTCCCCTTCCACCGCAAGGCCACCCACCGTGACCTCGGGCTGCTCGCCACGCACACCGATCAGTGCTTCGGGCGCTGGTCGGGCAGCTTCACCGACGAGGAGGGCAGGGCTACGCCCTTCGCCGACCTCATGGGGTGGTGCGAGGAGGTGCACAACCGCTGGTGACGACCGGGGCGGTAGGGTTTCGAGCGGCCGCTCGGCCGCGAGAGATCAGGGAGAACAGCCACCGATGAGCGAGACGCCGTACCGCTACACCGCCGAGATGGCCGGTCGCATCGAGACCGACTGGCAGGACCGGTGGGAGGAGCTCGGGACCTTCCGCGCGCCCAACCCGGCCGGCCCGTGGGCCGAGCCCGAGCGCGTGAGCTCCGACTTCGACGGACATCTGCTCGTCCTCGACATGTTCCCCTACCCCTCGGGCGCCGGCCTGCACGTGGGGCACCCGCTCGGCTACATCGCCACCGACGTCTACGCGCGCTACCAGCGGATGCAGGGCAAGAACGTCCTGCACTGCCTGGGCTACGACGCCTTCGGCCTGCCGGCCGAGCAGTTCGCCGTGCAGACCGGGCAGCACCCGCGCACGACGACCGAGGACAACATGGCGGTGATGAAGCGCCAGCTGCGCCGCCTCGGCCTGGGCCACGACGACCGCCGCGCCTTCGCGACGATCGACCCGGACTACTACAAGTGGACCCAGTGGATCTTCCTGCAGATCCGCGACGCCTGGTACGACCCGCAGGCCCAGCGTCCCGACGGCGGCACCGGCCGGGCCCGTCCGATCGCCGAGCTGGTCGAGGAGCTCGCCTCCGGCACCCGCGCGCTGCCGAAGGGGGAGACCCGCGCCTGGAGCGAGCTGTCCGCCGCGGAGCAGGCGGACGTGCTCGACGAGTACCGGCTGGCGTACACGAGCCACGCCCCGGTCAACTGGGCGCCGGGCCTGGGCACCGTGCTCGCCAACGAGGAGGTCACCGCCGACGGACGCTCCGAGCGCGGGAACTTCCCGGTCTTCACCGCCAACCTGCGCCAGTGGATGATGCGCATCACGGCCTACGCGGACCGGCTCGCCGACGACCTGGACCGCGTGGACTGGCCGGAGAAGGTCAAGGCCATGCAGCGCAACTGGATCGGTCGCAGCGAAGGAGCCTCCGTCGTCTTCGCCGCGCGGACCAGCGACGGCACGAGCCACGACATCGAGGTCTTCACGACCCGTCCCGACACCCTCTTCGGCGCGACCTTCATGGTCCTCGCGCCGGAGCACCCGCTCGTCGACGCGCTCGTGCCCGAGGGCGACTGGCCCGAGGGGACCCGCCCGGCGTGGACCGGCGGTGCGCGGACGCCGGCCGAGGCGGTCGCGGCCTACCGCGAGGCCGCGCAGCGCAAGAGCGACGTCGAGCGCCAGATGGAGGCCAAGGACAAGACCGGTGTCTTCACCGGCGGCTGGGCGGTCAACCCGGTCGACGGCGAGCCGGTCCCGGTCTTCATCGCCGACTACGTCCTCATGGGCTACGGCACCGGCGCGATCATGGCCGTGCCGGGCCACGACGAGCGCGACTTCGCCTACGCGCACGCCTTCGACCTGCCGATCCGCTACGTCGTCGCGCCGCGCGAGGGGGAGGTGGACACCTCCGCCCCCTTCGTCGGGGACGGCGTGGCCACCGCCTCGGCCAACGACGAGGTGAGCCTCGACGGACTCGGCGTCACCGAGGCCAAGGCACGGATCACCAGCTGGCTCGAGGCGAAGGGGAGCGGCCGAGCCACCGTCAGCTACAAGCTGCGCGACTGGCTCTTCTCCCGGCAGCGCTACTGGGGCGAGCCCTTCCCGATCGTCTTCG
>CAYSGN010000052.1:0-15754 GCA_964430615.1 uncultured Janibacter sp.
GCCCGGCGCGCTTCCGGCGCGGTCCCGGCCCGGGCACGGCCTGAGCGCCTGCCGCACCCCACGACCTCGGGGACGGCCCGACGAACCCACCCTCGCGAGGGCCTGGGACTTCTGCGCACCCGGGGATCACCCGGGCGGAGCGGGTCGGGACGAAGGGAGCGAAGGCCGCCTCAGCGCTTGACGGCGGCGAAGAGCCCGTCCCCGACGGGCAGGAGCGCCGGGACCAGGCGCTCGTCGTCGCGCAGCTGCTTGCCGAGGTTGCGCAGCAGGCTGGTCGTCTCGTCCCGCGCGGCGGGGTCGGCGACCTTGTCGTGCCAGAGCATGTTGTCGATCGCGAGCACGCCACCGGGACGCAGCAGCCGGATCGCGTGCTCGACGTACTCGGGGTAGCCGTCCTTGTCGGCGTCCACGTGGACCAGGTCGTAGGAGGCGTCGTTCATCCGGGGCAGCACGTCGTGCGCCCGGCCGGTGATGACCCGCGTGCGGTGACCCGCGAAGCCCGCGGCCGCATAGGACTGCTTGGCGCGCAGCGCGTGCTCCGGCTCGAGCTCGATGGTCGTGAGCACCCCGTCCTCGGGCATCCCGCCGAGCAGCCAGATCCCCGAGACGCCGGCGCCGGCACCGATTTCGACGACGTGCCGGGCACGGGTCGCCGCCGCGAGGAGGCGAAGGGCGGCTCCGCCACCGGTGCCGATGGG
Organism: uncultured Janibacter sp.; assembly: GCA_964430615.1. GTDB lineage: Bacteria > Actinomycetota > Actinomycetes > Actinomycetales > Dermatophilaceae > Janibacter. The sequence continues at coordinate 699 of CAYSGN010000052.1, forward strand.
CGGGGCGCCGAGCCCGGTGCCGGTTCGGCGGGCGGTCTCGAGGGTCTCGTCCTCGGCGACGAACTGCTCCGCGTAGGCGAGGCTGGTCAGCTGGGCGGCAGTCATGGCACACCAGCCTATCCCGCCCCCGGAGGGCCCGGACCCAGGTTCTGCCCAGGTTGAGGGCTCAGGATGAGGAGGTGAGCAGCAACAGCGCGACCACGCACACACCCGACGAGGACTGGGTCCAGCCCACGTGGGGTGAGGTCGTCGAGCAGCACGGTGAGCGCGTCTACCGACTGGCCTACCGTCTCACCGGCGACGTCCACGAGGCCGAGGACCTGACGCACGACGTCTTCATCCGGGTCTTCCGCTCGCTCGACAGCTACACCCCCGGCACGTTCGAGGGGTGGCTGCACCGCATCACGACGAACCTCTTCCTCGACCGCGCCCGCCGCAAGCAGCGGCTGCGCTTCGACGCCCTCACCGACGAGTTCGCCGCGCTCCTGCACAGCGGGACGGCCACGCCGGAGGACGTCTACCTCGACCGTCACCTCGATGCCGACATCCAGAAGGCCCTGGACGACCTGCAGCCCCAGTACCGGGCGGCGGTGGTCCTCTCGGACATCGAGGGACTGACCTACGAAGAGGTCGCCGACGCCCTCGGCATCAAGCTCGGCACGGTGCGCTCGCGGATCCACCGTGGTCGCGCCCAGCTGCGCGAGAGCCTCAGCCACCGGTCACCCAGCCACGGCCGCAGCGACAGCGGCCCCCGGCGGCGCAGCGGTGGCTCCGGCTTCCCGCTCGCCCGCCCCGTCACCGGCACCCTGTGAGCCCGAGGCGGCGAAGGGAGGAGCAGCCGGTTCCCGTCGTCGCCGCCGCGCAAGGCACAATCTGACCATGAGCTCTCCGAACGAAGGGGAGGAGCCGACCCGGCCCCCGCACACGCCCGTGCCGGAGGAGCGCCCGGGCGCCGAGCCCACCCAGCCCCTGGGAGCCCAGCCAGCACCTCCTCCGGGCCAGGGCCCGTACATCCCCTACGACGAGGCCGCGGCCCGCGCCGGCAGTCCGCCCCACCAGGAGCAGGCACAGGGGTGGCCGCCCGGCCCGCCGCAGGGCCCGGTGCCTCCTCACGGGCAGCAGCCTCCCCACCAGGGAGCGCACCAGCCGGCCCAGGCCCCACAGGGACAGTTCCAGCACGGCCACCTCCAGCCGGCGGCCGCCTACCAGTCCGCTCCCGCGACGCGTCGCAAGGGCCCGGGCTGGGCCGGTGCCTTCGGCATCGCCGTCGTGGCCGCACTCCTGGCCGGGCTCTTCGGGGGGCTGCTCGGCGGGCTCCTCGCAGGACGCTCCGACTCCGGCGGCGGCCCGACCATCGTCGACAGCGACCACGCCAAGGCCAGCGACCGCCCCGACGGCTCGATCGCCAAGATCGCCGCCGACGCCGTCCCGAGCGTCGTGACCGTGCGGGTCAGCGGCGCCTCGGGCAGCGGCACCGGCTCCGGCTGGGTCTACGACGAGCGCGGTCACATCATCACGAACAACCACGTCGTGCGCGGTGCCGGCAACGGCGCCAGGGTCGGCATCGAGATGGCCGACGGCACCCGGCGCGAGGCGAAGGTCGTCGGCACGGACACCTCCTACGACGTGGCCGTGCTCAAGGTCGACCCGAAGGGGCTGGAGCCCCTGGACATCGGCAAGTCCGAGGACGTCGTCGTCGGTGACGAGGTCGTGGCGGTCGGCTCCCCGCTCGGCCTCGGCTCGACCGTGACCGCGGGCATCGTCTCGGCGATGGACCGCCCGGTCAACGCGGGGGAGCCTGGTGCCGAGTCCTTCATCTCGGCGATCCAGACCGATGCCGCGATCAACCCCGGCAACTCCGGCGGGCCGCTGCTCAACCGCTCCGGTGACGTCATCGGCGTCAACAGCGCCATCGCCCAGGTGCCCGGGCAGGACTCGGCCTCCGGCTCCATCGGCGTGGGCTTCGCGATCCCCTCCGACGTCGTCGTGCGCATCGCCGACCAGCTCATCAAGACCGGCAAGGCGGTCCACCCGATCATCGGCGTGAGCCTGGATCGTCGCTGGAGCGGCGAGGGCGCCAAGGTCATGGAGGAGGACGACGTGCCCGCCGGTGAGGAGGCGGTCATCCCGGGCGGTCCTGCCGACAAGGCGGGTATCGAGCCCGGTGACGTCATCGTCGCGATGGACGGGCGACGGATCACCGATCTCGACCAGCTCGTCGTACGCATCCGCGCGAAGGCGGTCGGCGACGAGGTGACGCTCAAGGTCAAGCGCGGCGGCGAGGAAGAGCGCCTGACCATGACGCTCGAAGCCGCGAAGGAGAGCTAGACCGTGGGCATCATGCACGGGTCGGAGTTCCTCGTCCTCATCCTGCTCGCCTTCATCATCCTCGGCCCGAAGCAGCTGCCGGAGTACGCCCGCAAGCTGGCCCGCCTCGTCGTGCAGGTGCGCCGGATGGCCAACGACGCGAAGGGGCAGCTCAAGGAGCAGCTCGGCCCGGAGTACGAGGAGCTCAACTGGCGTCAGTACGACCCGCGTCAGTACGACCCGCGCCGGATCGTGCGCGAGGCCCTGCTCGAGCCCCTCGACGAGGCGGTCGCGCTCGGCGACACCCCGGCGAAGGGGGCGACGGTCGCCTCCGAGGCGTCCTCCGTGCCCGACGAGCAGCGGCCTGCGGGCCGGTCCCAGGGCACCCCCTGGGACCCGGAGGCCACCTGAGCGGGTGTCGTCGTCGGGCGAGCTCGGTCAGCGGCCGGTGGGGGTCAGGCCCAGGCTGCGGCCGGCGAGCCCGCGGGAGCGGGTCGCCAGGCCCTTGGCGATGCCGCGCAGCGCCACGGCTGCCGGCCCGTCGGGGTTCTCCAGGACGGCCGGGGCCCCGGTGTCCGCGCCCTCGCGGTGGGTGACGTCGATCGGGATCTGCCCGAGCAGCGGCACCTCCGCGCCGACGGTGCGGCTGAGCGAGTCCGAGACGGCCTGGCCGCCGCCGGAGCCGAAGAGCTCCTGCCGGCTGCCGTCGGGCAGCTCGAGCCAGGACATGTTCTCGATGACCCCGACGATGCGCTGGTGGGTCTGCATGGCGATCGACCCGGCCCGCTCGGCGACCTCGGCGGCCGCCTGCTGCGGCGTCGTGACGACGAGGATCTCGCTGCTGGGGATGAGCTGGGCGACCGAGATCGCGATGTCACCGGTGCCGGGCGGCAGGTCGAGCAGCAGGACGTCCAGATCGCCCCAGAAGACGTCGGCGAGGAACTGCTGGAGCGCCCGGTGCAGCATCGGTCCGCGCCAGACGACCGGCTGGTTGCCGGGGACGAACATGCCGATCGAGATCACCTTCACCTCGGAGGCGATCGGCGGCAGGATCATGTCGTCGACCTGCGTCGGCGCGTGGGTGACCCCGAGCATCCGCGGGATCGAGAAACCGTAGATGTCCGCGTCGACGACGCCGACCTTGAGCCCCTGCTGGGACAGGCTCGCCGCGAGGTTGGCGGTGATCGAGGACTTGCCGACCCCGCCCTTGCCGGAGGCGACCGCGTAGACGCGGGTCAGCGACCCGGGCTTGGCGAAGGGGACCTCCCGCTCGGCCTGCCCGCCCCGCAGCTGGGTCTTCAGCTCCTGGCGCTGCTCGTCGGTCATCACCCCGAGGGTGACGTCGACGTCGGCCACCCCCTCGATCTTCATGAGGGCCGCGGTGGTGTCCTTGGTGATGGTGTCCTTGAGGGGGCACCCGGCCACGGTGAGCAGGACGGTGACGCGAGCGTGCCCGTCCGGGTCGACGTCGGCGGACTCGACCATCCCGAGCTCCGTGATCGGGCGGCGGATCTCGGGGTCGATGACGGTGTCCAGCGCCTCGCGGAGCTGCTCGTCGGTGATCGTGGGGTGGGAGGACATGTCTTCCATGGTAGGTCGCCCTCGGGGTGGCCCCACGACCCCCCGCCCGATCGCCGCCACGAGCGGTGGCCGTCCTCGCCCGACCCGGCCGAGCGGTGCCTCCCCGGGTCAGGTGCCGGAGGCCCCCTTCGCCCCCTCCTCGTCCGCCGCCGTGGTCTCCTCCTCGCGGCGGCGCACCTCGAGGCCGCGCTCGTCCATCTCGGTGAGCAGGTCGCGCAGCTCGCTGCGCACGAAGTCCCGCGTCGCGGTGTCGCGCAGCGCGATCCGCAGCGCGGCCACCTCGCGGGTGAGGTACTCGGTGTCGGCGAGCGCCCGCTCGGCCTGCACCCGGTCCTGCTCCAGCGCGACCCGGTCCCGGTCGTCCTGACGGTTCTGCGCGAGCAGGATGAGCGGCGCGGCGTAGGAGGCCTGGAGGGAGAGCATGAGGGTGAGCAGGGTGTAGTTGAGCGCGCGCGGGTCGAACTGCAGCGGCGCGGGCGCGAAGGTGTTCCACCCCAGCCAGATGGTGACGAAGACGGTCATCCACACGAGGAACTTCGGGGTGCCCATGAAGCGGGCGAACTGCTCCGAGATGACCCCGAAGGTCTCCCCGGTCATCCCCGACGGCCGCCGGATCAGGCGCCGCCGGACCTCCTGCGGCGTGTCGAGACGGGGCCCGCGCTGCTCACTCATCGGTCACCTCGTGCCGCTCCTCGCGCCAGTCCTCGGGGAGGATGTGGTCGAGCACGTCGTCGACGGTGACCGCCCCGAGCAGGTGGTCGTGCTCGTCGACGACCGGCGCCGCCATGAGGTTGTAGATGGCCAGCGTGCGGGTGATCGTGCCGAGCGGCTCCTCCGGGCGAAGGGGGTCGATGGCCTTGTTGACGTAGCGCCCGATGCTGTCGTGGGGCGGCTCGCGCAGCAGGCGCTGGATGTGGATCATCCCGAGGTACTTCCCGGTCGGGGTCTCCAGCGGCGGTCGGCAGACGAAGACCGTCGCGGCGAGGGTCGCCGGGACCTCCTCGCGGCGCACGACGGCCAGCGCCTCGGCGACGGTGTCCTCGGGTGCCAGGACGATCGGCTCGGTCGTCATGAGACCACCGGCGGTGTTCTCGTCGTAGCTGAGGAGGCGGCGCAGCGGCTCCGCGTCGTCGGGCTTCATCAGCTGCAGCAGCGTCTCGGCCAGCTCCGGGCGCAGCTCGGAGAGCAGGTCGGCGGCGTCGTCGGGGTCCATCGCCTCGAGCACGTCGGCGGCCCGGCTCTGGGTGATCGTGCCGATGATCGCGGCCTGGTCGTCCGGGCCGAGCTCCTGGAGGATGTCGGCGAGGCGCTCGTCGCTCAGCGCGGCGACGACCGCGTCACGTCGCTCCGGCGCCAGGTCGGAGACGACCTCGGCGAGGTCGGCGACGTTGAGGTCGGCGACGGACTCGAGCAGCTTGACGGCGGAGTGCTCGGCGGCCGAGACGCTCGCCGAGAGGTCGGTGACCTCCTCGACCGGCACGGTGAAGGTCTCCCCGCGGCGGCGCACGAGCAGCCCGCGGCGGGACCTGCTGCGGCCGCGGACGAAGACCTTCGTGATGAACCAGCTGCGGTTGGCGGCCTGCTCGATCCCGATGTCCTCGACGGTGGCCTCGACCGGGCCGTCGTCGGTGCGGACCGTCACAGGTCGCTCGAGCAGGTCGGCGAGCACGAGGGTCTCGGTGGCCCGCTGCTCGAAGCGGCGCATGTTGACCAGCCCGGTCGTGATGACCTGGCCGCCCTCGAGGGAGGTCACCCGCGTCATCGGCACGAAGACCCGTCGGCGCCCGGGCACCTCGACGAGCAGCCCCAGCGCGCGCGGCCGACGGGAGGGCGCGAAGGTGACGACGACGTCGCGCACCCGGCCCACCGGCTCACCGAGGGGGTCGAAGACGTTGAGGCTCGCCAGTCGGGCGACGAAGAACCGGGCGGGAGCACTCACGCGTCACAGGGTAATGGCGAGCGGGGGCCGCCTCAGCGCGTGCCGCGCCGGGTGGCCGGGCGGCCGCCGAGGTGCCACGGCCGCCGGGCGCGGCGGGCGCCGGCGCCGGGACGCACCGGCTGCGCGGAGAGGTCGTCCCCGCCCGTGCGGCCGGGTGCCTGCAGCGGTGCGCCGAAGGGGGAGAGGAGCCACAGCAGCGACCCGGCCCGCCAGCGCTCCAGCTGGTCCGGCGTCGCGTTGAGCCGGGCGCCGAGCAGGGTCTCGGCGACGATCCCCCACATCGGGTCCTCCGTCTCGACCGGCTGGGCGCTCGCGTTGAGGGTGAGCAGCCGCCCGCCGACGGCGCCCTTGCTCCGCAGGATGATCTCGAGGTGCTCGGGCAGCTCCCCGAGGTCCGGCTCGGTCCCGCCGGAGGCGAGCAGCACCTGCCCGGCCAGCCGGCTGCCCTCCTCACCGGTCGCGAACCACGTGGGCCGCTCGCGCCCGTCCACCCGCAGCCAGAGCACGGTGGACTTGTTCAGCGCCTCGCTCGTCAGCGCGGAGAGGTTCACCTCGGTCATGCCCGTCACCCTAAGCCCGGACCCACCGATCAGCTGGTGGGGTGAGCGTGGCTTAGCAAGAGAATGCCCTTGCGTGGCAGGAAGGTTGGACTTGACGCCGCCATAGCCCAGACCTGCGCAAGGGCGCGATCGGGTACCGGCACCGGCGCCAACATCGGAGCCGGACTGCTCATGATGGCCGGGATGGCCCTCGTCGCCACCGGCCTCGTCGTTGCGGTGCTGTGCTTCATCGTGGAGGTCCTCAGGAAGTCGTCGGAGTGACGGTTTCCTCCGATCGGGGGTCCACGTGGGTGCAGGTCCCTCTGCGACCGTGAGCCCCGTGTGTCGGTGAACTGCGTCATAACCCGGCGCCGGGGGCCGCTGCTAGGTTGCCGACGGAACCCCCTTCGCTCACTCCTGAGAGGACCAGAGCCAACACATGCGCAGTGCCAAGGACTTCTTCGCCCCGCTCGCCGTCGGCGCCCCCGCGCCGGTGCGTGAGGTGCCGGCCCGGCCGAGCCGGATGATCCACTTCTTCGACCCGAGCAACCCGAAGATGGCCGCCAAGGTCCCGGACATGGTCGGGGTCTCCGACGTGCTCCTCGGCAACCTCGAGGACGCCGTCGTCGCCGACAAGAAGGAGGCCGCCCGCGAGGGCCTGGTCCAGATCGCCAAGGACGTCGACTTCGGCGAGCACACCCAGCTGTGGACCCGGATCAACAGCCTCGACAGCCCCTGGGTGCTCGACGACCTGACCCGGCTCGTGACCGAGGTCGGCGACAAGATCGACGTCGTCATGGTCCCGAAGGTCCAGGGCCCGGAGGACATCCACTACATCGACCGGATCCTCGCCCAGCTCGAGGCGAAGGGCGGCGTGCAGCGCCCGATCCTCGTGCACGCCATCCTCGAGACCGCCCGCGGGATGGCCAACGTCGAGGAGATCGCCGGCGCCTCCCCGCGCATGCAGGGCATCTCCCTCGGCCCGGCCGACCTCGCCGCGGACCGCCGGATGAAGACCACCCGCGTCGGTGGCGGCCACCCCGGCTACCTCGTGCGCCAGGACCCGGCCAAGGGCGCCGACGGCACCCCCGACTACCAGGGCGAGCGCCCGGTCTTCCAGCAGGACCTGTGGCACTACACGATCGCCCGGATGGTCGACGCCTGCGCGATGCACGGCATCTTCCCCTTCTACGGGCCCTTCGGCGACATCAAGGACACCGTCGCCTGCGAGGACCAGTTCCGCAACGCCTTCCTCCTCGGCTGCGTCGGCGCGTGGAGCCTGCACCCGGTGCAGATCGACATCGCGAAGAAGGTCTTCAGCCCGAGCGCCGAGGACGTCGCGCACGCCCGCCGCGTCAAGGAGGCCATGCCCGACGGGCGCGGCGCCGTGATGATCGACGGCAAGATGGAGGACGACGCGTCGTGGAAGCAGTGCATGGTCGTCCTCGAGCTCGCCGAGCGCCTCTCCGCCAACGACCCCGAGCTGGCGAAGATGTACGCCGAGGCCGGGAACGAGGGCTGAGCGCGATGAGCGAGAGCTACACCCCCCGCCGCTCGGTCCTCTACATGCCGAGCTCCAACGCCCGCGCGCTGGAGAAGGCCAAGACCCTGCCCGTCGACGCTCTCATCCTCGACCTCGAGGACGCCGTCGGCCCCGACGACAAGCCCGCCGCCCGTGAGGCCGCCTGCGCGGCCGTCGCCTCCGGCGAGTACGGCGACCGGGAGCTGACCATCCGGGTCAACGGGATCGGCACGCAGTGGCACGAGGAGGACCTCGCCGCCGCCGCGAAGGCCGGCCCGGCCGGGATCGTCGTGCCCAAGGTCGACACCGCCGACGAGGTGCGTCAGCTCGTCGCCGCGATGGAGGCCGCCGGGGCTCCGGAGCACACCAAGCTCTGGGCGATGATCGAGACTCCCGCCGCGATCTTCAACGTCCGTGAGATCGCCCAGGCCTCGGACCGGCTGGTCGCCTTCGTCATGGGCACCAACGACCTCGTCAAGGAGCTCCAGGCCGACCACGTGCCCGGCCGGGCGCCGCTGCTGACCTCCCTCTCGTGGGCGCTGCTGGCCGCGCGCGAGGCCGGGATCGCGATCCTCGACGGCGTCTACAACGCGGTCAAGGACCTCGAGGGCTTCACGACCGAGTGCGAGCAGGGCCGCGACCTCGGCTTCGACGGCAAGACCCTCATCCACCCCGGCCAGGTCGAGGTGTGCAACGCCACCTTCGCCCCGAGCGAGGCGGCCGTCGAGGACGCGAAGGGCGTCCTGCGCGCCTGGGAGGAGGGCGCCGGGACCGGCGTCGTCACCCACAACGGCAAGATGATCGAGAACCTGCACGTCGACATCGCCCGCCGCGTCCTCGCGACCCACGAGGCGATCCTCGCCCGCTCCTGAGGCGGGCGGACGCCCTTCGCCCCCGGCCCGCCGGAGGCGCCCGCACGGCGCCCCGGTGGGCCGTTGTCGTTTCGTGTCCTCGGTGAGGCAACCGGCTCCTCGCCTGCGGCGTCTGCGTCGGTGAGGGGCGAACTGCAGGGGCTCGCCCCCCGTATCGCAGGGGGGATCTGCATGAACACCTACCGTGCTCGCCATGCCGCCGTCGAGGTGGCCGACTCGCCAGAGCGGCGGCTGCTCGTCCGCGGGGGACTGGCCACCGCGGTCGCCGGGCTCGGGGGGCTCGGCCTCGCGGCGCCGGCCGTCGCCGCCCACCCGACGCTGAAGAAGGGCAGCCGGGGCTCGGCCGTCAAGAGCCTCCAGCGCGCGATGCTCTCGGCCGGCTTCTGGCACTCCGGCAGCGACGGGGTCTTCGGGGAGACGACCGCGCAGGCGGTCATGGCCGTGCAGAAGGTCCACGGCCTCTCCCGGGACGGGGTCTGCGGGCCGAACACCTGGGCGGTCATCGACGGGCTGCGCCGGCCGCGGTGCCGCACCGCGAGCGGCAACGCCCTCGAGGTGGACCTGTCCCGGCAGACCCTCACCGTCGTCCTCTCCGGCCGGACGAAGTGGGTTTTCAACACGAGCACCGGCAAGTCGGGCTGGCGGACCCCGCCCGGTCGCTTCCGGGTCTTCCGCAGGGTCGACGGGATGGACCACGGCCCGCTCGGGTCGCTGTGGCGTCCGGTGTACTTCAACGGCGGCATCGCCGTCCACGGGTACACGAGCGTGCCGTCCTACCCCGCCTCGCACGGCTGCTGCCGGGTGAGCAACGCGGCGATGAACTACATCTGGTCCGCGAACCTCATGCCGCACCGGCGGATCGTCTGGGTCTACTGACCACGGCCGCCGGGGGCGAAGGGGGAGGCGACGCACCGTCCCCTTCGCCCCCGGACGTGGCCGATGACACCCACGCACTCCATGGCGGTGGTGGCGGCGCGCCTGGGATACTGACCCGGATCCCTTGCTCCCGAGCACATCGAGGTTTAGACGCGCATGTCCCGACTGCAGACCACCGACGGCCTGACCGAGGAGCAGCAGGACCTGCTCGGCCTCGTCAAGGAGTTCGTCGACGAGCAGATCATCCCGGTCGCCCAGGAGCTGGAGCACAACGACGAGTACCCGCAGGCGATCGTCGACCAGATGAAGGAGATGGGGATCTTCGGTCTGATGATCCCCGAGGAGTACGGCGGCCTGGGTGAGTCGCTGCTGACCTACGCCCTGTGCGTCGAGGAGATCGCCCGCGGCTGGATGCCCGTCTCCGGGATCATCAACACCCACTTCATCGTCGCCTACATGATCCTCAAGCACGGCACGCAGGAGCAGAAGGAGCGCTACCTGCCGAAGATGGCGACCGGTGAGATCCGGGGCGCCTTCTCGATGAGCGAGCCCGCGCTCGGCTCCGACGTCGCCGGCATCAAGACCAAGGCCGTGCAGGGCGAGGGCGACGAGTGGGTCATCAACGGCCAGAAGATGTGGCTGACCAACGGTGGCTCGGCCAACCTCGTCGCCGTGCTGTGCCGCACCGAGCTCGGCGGGGACACCCCGCACAAGAACATGTCGACCTTCCTCGTCGACAAGACCGAGGGCTTCGGCGAGACCGCCCAGGGCGTCACCGTCCCCGGCAAGATCGAGAAGATGGGCTACAAGGGCGTCGACACGACCGAGCTGATCTTCCAGGACCACAAGACCTCCACCGCCCAGCTGCTCGGCGGGGAGCCCGGCAAGGGCTTCTACCAGATGATGGACGGCGTCGAGGTCGGCCGGGTCAACGTCGCCTCGCGCGCCTGCGGCTTGATGATGCGCGCCTTCGAGCTCGGCGTCGAGTACGCCCAGCAGCGCGAGACCTTCGGCAAGAAGATCGTGCAGCACCAGGGCATCCTCTTCCGGATCGCCGACATGGCCGCCAAGGTCGAGGCCGGCCACCAGCTCATGGTCAAGGCCGCCCGCCTCAAGGACAAGGGCGAGCGCAACGACCTCGAGGCCGGCATCGCCAAGTACATGGCCGCCGAGTACTGCGCCGACGTCGTCGAGCAGTCCTTCCGCATCCACGGCGGCTTCGGCTACACCAAGGAGTACGAGATCGAGCGCCTCTACCGCGAGGCCCCGATGCTGCTCATCGGTGAGGGCACCGCCGAGATCCAGAAGATGATCATCGGCAAGTCGATCCTCAAGGACTACCCGCTCAAGGGCTGAGTCCACGACGGCGAAGGGGGCGGAGGGGCACCTCCGCCCCCTTCGTCGTGTCGTGGGGCGGGACCCGCGTCCGGTGGCCGGGCCGTTGCCCGGATCGGTGGGCCTCGGTGGGACAATGGGGGCATGAGCATGCAGCAGCCGTACATGGCCTCCCGGATGCAGGGCCAGCTCCGGCTGGAGTACCCGATGAGCCTGGATGTGTACGACACCTACGCCGAGGCGCAGCGGGCGGTCGACTACCTCGCCGACCACGAGTTCCCGGTGCACGACGTGATGATCGTCGGGACCGACCTCAAGCAGGTCGAGCGGGTCAGCGGGCGACTCACCACGGGCAAGGTGCTCGTCGGTGGGCTGCTCTCCGGGCTGTGGATCGGTGTCTTCGTCGGCCTGATCTTCGCGATGTTCGAAGGCGGGCAGGACCTCTTCGTCCGCCTCGGCTCGACGATGGTCATCGGCGCCCTCTTCGGGCTGGTCTGGGCCTGGCTCGGCTACAAGACGACCGGCGGCGAGCGTGACTTCACCTCGGTGAGCCAGGTCATCGCCTCGCGCTACGAGGTGCTCACCGAGCACAAGCACGTCCAGCGGGCACGGGAGCTGCTCACCCAGATGGACCCGATGCGGGCGGCGCAGGAGCAGGTCCGCCGGGCCCAGGAGCAGGCGCGCGCGGCGTACGAGCGGGAGCAGCGCGAGCAGGAGGGCTGACCGCCGCCTCGCCCGGCGGGGGTTTCGTGGCGTGGCGGCGGACTCGGCGCTAGCGTCGAGCCCGTGAGTACCCAGCCCGTCCTGACCGCCCTCGACGAGACCACCTTCGACTCCGTCCTGTGCGTCGTCGCTCATCCCGACGACATCGAGTACGGCCTCTCCGCAGCCGTCGCCACGTGGACCGCTGCGGGCAAGGAGGTGCGGTACTTCCTGCTCACCCACGGCGAGGCGGGGATCGACACGATGGACCCGAGCGAGGCCGCGGTCGCGCGGGCGGACGAGGAGCGCGCCAGCGCCGCCGTCGTCGGGGTCGAGCGGGTGGAGTTCGCCGACCACCGTGACGGCACCGTCGAGTACGGGCTCGGGCTGCGCCGGGACATCGCCGCGGCGATCCGCCGGGCCCGCCCCGACCTCGTCGTCACCCTGACCCACGCCGAGACCTTCGTCGGTGGCTTCCTCAACCAGGCCGACCACCGGGCGGTCGGGCTGGCCACCCTCGACGCCACCGCGGACGCCGGCAACCGGTGGATCTTCCCCGAGCTCGTCGCCGACGGGCTCGACCCGTGGAAGGTCTCGGCCGTCGCGGTCGCCTCGGGCCCGACGTCGACCCACTACGTCGACGTCACGGGCCACCTCGAGGACGCGGTGGAGTCGCTCGAGGAGCACCGGCTCTACAACGCCGCCCTCCCCGATGACTACCCGCAGCCGCGCGAGCTGCTCGAGGGCATCCTCGGCGGCAGCGCGGAGGCGGTGGCGGACCCCGCGGTCACGCACGCCGTGCTGCTGGAGGTCTTCCCCCGGTAGCGAGGGGAGCGGGCCCGGACGCTCAGCGGCGCGGGATGAGCACCGTGTAGTCGAGGTCGAGGACCACGTGCGGGAGGTACCTGCCGTCCTCGCCCTTGAGCGGGAAGTCCGCGCCGGTCGCGCCCTTCGTCGCGACGGTGCGCAGCCGCAGCGCGCCGACGTCGGTGCGGCCGGGCAGCTCGATCCGCTCGAGGACCTCGGACCAGGCGTAGACGGTGTCGCCGGCGAAGGTGGGGTTGGCGTGCGCGCCGGCGTTGATCGCGGCGATCATCTGCCCGTTGGCCAGGCCGTTGAAGGACAGCGCCCGCGCGAGGCTGATGATGTGCCCGCCGTAGACGAGCCGCCGCCCGATCTTGCTCTCGGCCTGGGCGTGCTGGTTGAAGTGGACCTTCGCGGTGTTCTGGTAGAGCCGGGTGGCCAGCATGTGGTCCGACTCCTCGATCGTCATCCCGTCGACGTGGTCGATCTGCTCACCGACCTCGTAGTCGTCCCACAGGAAGGGGCTCCCCGCGAGATCCGTGTCGTACGTGCGCCCGGTGAGGTCGAAGGGGACGACGAGGTCCTCCGCCGCGACGGCACCGGGGAGGTCGGGGACGACGGTCTCGGGGGCGGGGGAGGCCGGGTCCTTCTTGTGCACCATGACCCAGCGGACGTAGTCGACGACCATCTCGCCACGCTGGTTGACCCCGACCGAGTTGACGTAGACGACGCCGGTCCTGCCGTTGGAGTTCTCCTTGAGGCCGATGACCGTCGAGGTCGTCGTCACGGTGTCACCGACGTGCAGCGGCGCTCCGAACCGCCCGCCCGCGTAGCCGAGGTTGGCCACCGCGTTGAGCGAGATGTCCGGCACGGACTTGCCGAAGACGAGGTGGAAGGCGAGCAGGCTGTCCACCGGCATCCGCGTAAAGCCCATCGACTCGGCGAAGGTCGAGGCACTCGTCGCGGCGAACCGGGAGCCGTACAGACCGGTGTACAGGGCGATGTCGCCATCGGTGACGGTGCGCGGCGTGGCGTGGCGGATCTCCTGGCCGATCGAGAAGTCCTCGAAGTAGTTGCCGGGGACGGTCTTGGTGGACATGCAGCGCCTTTCCTCGGGACGAAGGGGTCTGGGGACATCCTCTCCCCTCGCCGGGCGCGAGGCGCGGGGGCCTGGGTGTTGACCCGGCCACACAGGGGCGCGTGACGAAGGGCGGCGGCCGCCTCGTCGGCGCCGTGGCCGGGCGGCCCCGTGGGTGGGGTAGCCGTGGCCGTGGCCTGCGGCGGCCGGGATGGCCGGATCGGGCCGGGAAAGTCGCTGGCGGCCGAGATGGCCGGGTCGGGCTGGGACAGCTGCTGGTGGCCGGATCGGGCCGGGAAAGTCGCTGGCGGCCGAGAACGTGCGGGATGGCCGCGCTATGTCGCGGTCATCCCGAGGTTTCCCGGCCCGACCCGGCTTCGTCGGCCGGTTCCGGCTGTCCCGGTCGTGCCGGTCGCCTGTGGACGGACGGCAGCGGGCGAAGGGAGATCCCGCAAGGATGCCGGGATGGACCCGGAGGCAGGCATCGACGACCGCACCCAGGCGGTACTGGCGGCGCGCGGGCAGGTCTGCACGACCGGGCAGCTGCGCTCGATCGAGGTGGACGAGGCGGCCGCGGCCCGGCTCGTGCGAGCGGGGAGCCTGGTCCGGCTGCGACGGGGGCTCTACGTGTCCGGGCCGACGTGGCGGACGGCCTCGCCCGAGCAGCGACTGGCCCTGTGCGCGCGGGCCGCGCTGCTCGGCCGGCCCGGCTCGGCGGCCTCGCACGGCAGCGCCGCGGTGCTCCACGGCCTGCCGCTGTGGGGCGTGCCGACATCGCTTGTCGACCTCGTCTGCACGACCCCTCGTCGCCGGGTGCGATCCGGTATCCGGCTGCATCCCTGGCCGGAGGGGGTGGCCGCCGAGTCCGTCGAGGGGGCGTCGGTCCTGCCGGTCGGCGTGGCGATCGTCCAGGTGGCGCTCGAGCACGGGGCCGTGCCGGCCCTGGTCTGCCTCGACCGGGCGCTGCACGAGGAGCGGGTCACGTCCGACGCCCTCACCGCGGCGGGGGAGGCGCTCGGGCTCGGGCGGCGGTCCCGGCGCCGGCTCGAGCGCGTCGTCGCGGCGGGCGACCCAGCCTGCGAGTCGGTCGGCGAGACCCGGACCCGCGTGCTGCTCATCGACCTGGGCCTGCCGGTGCGCAGCCAGGTCGAGATCCGGGACGAGGACGGATTCGTCGGGCGCGTGGACTTCCTCGTCGGGGACCGGGTCGTCGTCGAGTTCGACGGGATGGTCAAGTACGCGGGGGCCGACGGCCGTCACGCTCTCCAGGCCGAGAAGGCCCGAGAGGACCGGCTGCGCGCCGCCGGGTACGTCGTCGTGCGCCTCGTCTGGGCCGATCTCGACCACCCCGAGCGGGTGCTCGAGCTCATCCGGCGCGCGTCGCGCCGGGATGCCTGACCTGGCCGGCCGGGACGACGACTGGCGGCCGGGGAGCTCACCACCGGCCGACGACTGGCGGCCGGGGAGCTCACCACCGGCCGGGACGACGACTGGCGGCCGG
>CAYSGN010000052.1:15854-17735 GCA_964430615.1 uncultured Janibacter sp.
CGACGACTGGCGGCCGGGGAGCTCACCACCGGCCGGGACGACGACTGGCGGCCGGGGAGCTCACCGCCGACCGGGACGACCGTCCGGGCCGGGCAGGCCCGACCTGGCCGGGATGACCGCCCCGGGCCGGGAAGGCCGGACGTGACCGGGACGACCGTCCCGGGCCGGGAAGGCCGGGCCCGACCGCGCTATGTCGCGGTCATCCCGAGGTTTCCCGGCCGCGAGCAGATGTCCCGGCCGACCCCCTTCGCCACCGCCCCCGTGTCGAGCGGGCAGGCATCGGGCCCCGGCACCCTCGCGTGAGGCTGCTGGGGCCCGTGGCCCATTCGTGTGGTCAGCGGGACTGGACGTCCGCGATCCAGGCCTCGACCTCGGCGGCGGTGTGCGGCCACTCGCCGGAGAGGTTGCGGTAGCCGTCCTCGGTGACGACGACATCGTCCTCGATGCGCACGCCGATGCCGCGGAAGCGCTCGGGGACCTTGAGGTCGTCGGCCTTGAAGTACAGGCCCGGCTCGACGGTGAGCACCATGCCTGGCACGAGCTCGGCGTCCATGTACTCCTCCCGGGTGGCCAGCGCGCAGTCGTGCACGTCGAGCCCGAGGTGGTGGCTCGTGCCGTGGACCATCCAGCGCCGGTGGTACTGGCCGTGCTCGGTGTCGAGGGTGTCCTCGACGGAGACCCCTTCGGGCAGCAGCCCCCACGCGTGCAGGTGCTCGGCGATGACCCGGATGGCGGCGGCGTGCACGTCGGAGAACTTCGCGCCGGGGCGGATCGCTGCGAAGCCCGCCTCCTGAGCGGCAGCCACCGCGTCGTGGATCTGCCGCTGGGTCTCGGTGAAGGTGCCGTCGACCGGCAGGGTGCGGGTGATGTCGGCGGTGAAGAGCGAATCCAGCTCGACGCCGGCGTCGAGGAGCACGAGGTCGCCCTCGTCCACGTCGCCGGTGTTCTTGATCCAGTGCAGGGTGTTCGCGTGGTCGCCCGACGCGGCGATCGAGTCGTACCCGACGCCGTTGCCCTGGTGGCGCGCGTGCAGCCCGAAGGTGCCCTCGATCCAGCGCTCGCCGCGGCCACGCTCGCTGAGCGTGGGCAGCTCGCGGATGACCGCCTCGAAGCCCTTGCGGGTCGCGTCGACCGCGTCCTGGAGCTGCTGGATCTCCCAGTCGTCCTTGACCATCCGCAGGTGCGACAGGTCGTGCGCGAGCTCGTCGTCGGTCTCGGAGAGCGTGGCCTCCTCCGCCCCGGCCTGAGCGCGGATGGTGTCCAGCCGGGCGGTCAGCTCGCGGTCGGCGTCCCGCACGACCCGCACGGTCGTCACGCCGCCGGCGTCCTTGCCCACCGCGTCCTCGAACTGGTCGATGTGCGCCCCGCTCAGGCCGAGCTCGGCCTCGACGTCCTCGATCGACGGGCGGGCACCGACCCAGAACTCGCCGTAGCGGGCGTCCCCGAAGAACTCCTCGGAGTCGCGGGGGGCCAGCGGGCGGAAGTAGAGCACCGCCTCGTGGCCGGCCTGCTCGTCCGGGCCGCCGAGCGGCTCGAGGACGAGCACCGCGTCCGGCTCGCGGTCCGCGCCCAGGCCGGTCAGGTGGGCGAAGGCGCTGTGCGGGCGGAAGACGTAGTCGGTGTCGTTGCTGCGCACCTTGAGCCCGCCGGCGGGGATGACGAGGCGGTCTCCTTCGTACCGCGCGGAGATCCGCGCGCGGCGCTCGGCGGCGCGTCGGGCTGCCTCGGTCAGGTCGGGACGGTCGGTGGACCGTGGTGCCCAGTCCTCGGCGACGAACGCCCGGAACTCGTCCGTGGTCGGACGCTTCCGGTTGTCTGCCTGCTTCTGTTCCTCACTCATGCACCCATCGTCTCACCACGTGGGCCGCGTGCCAGCCGCCT
>CAYSGN010000053.1:0-15278 GCA_964430615.1 uncultured Janibacter sp.
CCAGTCCATCAACGTCAGCTCCCTGCCTCCGTGCAGCTTCGGCTACCCGGACCACGGCTCGTCCGCAGAGAAGGCCTCCGAGAAGTCCGAGGGATCTTCGACGAGCTCGTCCACGGCAACGGACTCGGAGTCGAGGACCTCCACGACGGATCAGTCGTCCCAGGCCGCGACGTCGGGCGCCAAGACCTCGCCGGCCCCCGAGGCCGAGGCACCCGCTGGCGCCCAGACCACGGCGCCGGCATCGACGGCTGCTCCGACCTCAGCGGAGTGACGGAGCACGAGCCACACACGACGAAGGGCGCCGGATGATCCGGCGCCCTTCGTCGTGTCCGCTGCGGGTCAGACCCGGGCGTCCGCCTTCTTCCGCGAGCGCCGGGTGGCCGGGGCCGCATCCTCCTCGTAGCGGTGGTAGCCGTACCGGTACTCGCTCCCCTGCTTGCTCGCCACGAAGTTCCGCGCGAAGCCGGAGACGTGTGCCCCGACGGTCGTCAGCTGTTTCATCGCACTCGCCAGGTCCTTCTTCTTCGTGCGGTCGACCCCGACGACCATGAGCAGGCCCCCGGTGAGGCGCTCGACGATGACCGCGTCGATGACGGGCACGACCGGTGGGCTGTCGATGAGCACGAAGTCGTAGTCGCGCGAGAGCGTCGCCAGGAGTGCCCGCATCGGTTCCGAGCCGAGCAGCTCGCTCGGGTTCGGCGGCACCTGTCCGGCCGGCAGCACGTAGAGGTTCGTCGTGCCCCATCGCTGGATGACGTCCGCCGGCTCGGCATCGCCGAGCAGGATGGTCGTCAGGCCGACCCCTCCCTCGAGTCCCATGGTCCTGGCCACCGACGGGTTGCGCAGGTCGGCGTCGATGAGCAGGGTGCGCGTGCCCGAGTCGGCCATCGCCAGGCCGAGGTTCGCCGCGGTCGTGGTCTTGCCCTCACCCGGGACCGCCGAGGTGACGACGAAGGAGTGCTTGCCGGTCGTGACGTCGACGAACATCAGGTTCGTCCGCAGCCGCCGGATCGCCTCGGCGTGACGGCCGTGCGGGTCGGTCTCGACGCTGAGCAGTCCCTCGCCCTGCGTCGTCCGCTCCAGCGGCAGGCCGGCGAGCAGCGGCGCCTCGGAGACGGCCTTGATGTCCGCCTCCGACCGGACCTTGGTGTCGAGGGCATGCCGCAGCAGCGCCAGCCCGACTCCGAGGACGAGGCCGGCGAGGAGCGCCAGACCGACGTTGCGCACCGGGTCCGGTGAGGTGGGCGAGGAGGGCACCGAGGCCGGCTGGATCGGGGTCGAGACGACCTTCCGGCCAGACGACGCGAGCAGGGTGGAGAACTTGCCGGCGACCTCGCCCAGCTGCGGCCCCACCTCGTTGGCGACCGCTGCCGCCTCCTTCGGATCGGAGGAGCGAGCGGTGATGTTGAGGATCGAGGTGTTGCCGGGCACCGTGGCCTCGACGTCGATCGGCTCGCCCCGGTCCATGCCCAGCTCCTTGCGGAGCGGGTTGAGCACCGCCTGGGTGTCCAGGATGGAGACGTAGGTGTCCAGGTCGTCGTTCGTGAGGACGTAGACACCGCCCTGCCCCTGCGAGCTCCCGGAGTTCTCCGCACTGAGGTAGATGCGTGCCTGCGCCGTGTACACCGGCGGGGTGATGGCGGTGTAGGCGGCTGCTGCGAGCACCGCGAGGACGATGCACGCGACGATGATCTTCCACCGGGTGCGCAGGACGGTGAGGAACTCGGTCAGCTGCACTACTTCACTCCCCCGAAAACCCGGAGCCCTGACCGGGGCGTGGGCCTCGGCTCCGGGGATACTGTGCTGAGTCGCCCCCTTGCTGCGAGGAGTGTATAGCGTGCGCGTGCTGCGGATCTCCCACAGTGGGGTCGTGGATGCGTGGCGCGAGCGTGAGCGTGTGGTCCGTGCCCACGGGCACGAGGTCCACTCGGTCACGGCACAGCGCTGGGACGAAGGGGGCCGCCCCGTCCCCCTCGCCCCGCGGCCCGGTGAGGACGTGGAGGGGGTGCGTACCTGGGGGACCCATCCTGCTCTCTTCGTCTACGACCCGCGGCCGTTGTGGCGCCTGCTCGGGCAGGTCTGGGACGTGCTCGACGTGCACGAGGAGCCCTTCGCCCTGGCGACGGCCGAGATCCTCGCGATCCGCGCTCTGCGACGTTCGCGCGTCCCCTACCTGCTCTACTCCGCGCAGAACCTCGAGAAGCGGTACCCGCCACCCTTCCGGTGGTTCGAGCGGTGGGCGCTTCGTCATGCCTCTGCGGTGAGCGTGTGCAACACCGAGGCCGGCGAGATCCTCAGGCGCAAGGGCCTGACCGGCCGGTCCGAGCTCATCGGCCTCGGGCTGGACACCGAGCACTTCACCCCCTCCTCTCAGCCCCGGCCCTCGGGAGGGCCGACTCGCGTCGGCTACGTGGGCAGGCTCGCCCCCCACAAGGGGGTCGACGTGCTCCTCGAGGCGCTCGCCCGCGACGAGCGCCTCCACCTCGTCGTCGCCGGGGCCGGCCCTCAGGAGGATGAGCTCCGCCGGCTGGCCATGGACTCCCCTGCTGCCGATCGGGTCACCTTCGTCGGGTCGCTCGACGACGAGGAGCTCCCCGACTTCTACCGCGACCTCGACGTGCTCGCCGTCCCCTCCGTGACGACACCCGGGTGGGTCGAGCAGTTCGGACGGGTCGCCGTGGAGGCGATGGCCTGCGGCGTCCCCGTCGTGGCCAGCGACAGCGGTGCCCTGCCCGACGTCGTCGGCGGCGCGGGCCTGCTCGTCCCGCCCGGCGATCCGGACGCCCTGGCGCAGGCGCTGGGGCGGGTTGGCAGTGACCGCGACCTGTCGTGGACAATGCGCTCCGAGGGGATCGTGCGCGCTCGTGCGTACGACTGGGAGAGCGTCGGTGGGGAGTACGTGTCCGTGTACGAGGACGTCGCGAAGGTCGCTGACGAGAGCATCGACCGGGGGCCCGAGATCATCGTCGTCGCGTACCGCAGCGCCCAGCTGCTCCGCGAGACGCTGGCCCCGGTGCGGCACCTGGCCGTCACCGTCGTCGACAACTCCTCCGACCCCGCCGTCCGCGCCGTGTGCGACGAGCTCGGTGTGCGCTACCTCGACCCGGGCCGCAACGGCGGCTTCGCCGCCGGGGTCAACCACGGGCTGGCCCATCGCCTCCTTCCGGACGCGGACGTGCTCCTGCTCAACCCGGACGCCGTGATCGACGAGGGTGGGATCCGGTCGCTGCACGCCGCCCTTCGTGCCGAGCCTGACCTGGCCAGCGTCGCCCCGGCCCAGGTCGACGACGACGGGCGGCCCGGGCGGGTGGCCTGGCCGTACCCGAGCCCCTGGGGCAGCCTCGTCGAGGCCGTCGGGCTCGGCCGCTTCCGCAGCGACGACTACGTCATCGGCTCGGTGCTCCTGCTGCGCGCCGAGGCCCTGGCACAGGTGGGGGGTCTCGACGAGTCCTTCTTCCTGTACGCCGAGGAGACCGACTGGGCCCGGCGTGCCGGCTATCTGGGCTGGCGTCACCGGCTCGTCCGCGAGGTCACCGCCCGGCACGTCGGCGCGGCGACGAGCACGGACCCGGCCCGACGCGAGGCGCACTTCCACGCCTCGCAGGAGAGGTACCACCGGAAGCACTTCGGCACGCTGGGCTGGCAGGTCACCCGGGGTGCGACCCTTCTCGGATCGGCGGCGCGGGCCGTCGTCCTGCCCGGCGACCGCGCGGCCGCTGCGAAGGATCGTGTCCGCCGCTACTCCCGAGGGCCGCTGCGCCTCGAGGCCGAGCTCTTCGAGGGGCACCTGCCGTGAGCCTGCGAGAACGCCTCTCCCCCATCGTGCTCGTCCTCGTGGCGGCACTGGTTGCGCTGCTCCTCGGGTGGCTGGCGCCTCAGCACCCCGGCGTGGCACTCGTCGCCGCCGGCATCATCCTCGTCCTCGGCGTGACGGCACTGGACGCGGGTCTGGTCCCACTCCTGTGCCTGCCCCTGCTCTACGTCGTCCAGCGCATCGGCGCCGGCAGCGTCGACCTCTCGGTCTCCGACGCCGCACTGCTCGTCGGGACCCTCCCCGCTCTCCTCTTCGGGCAGCGCCCGTACACGCCGCCGGTACGGGCGCTGCTGTGGCTCACGGTGGTCTACCAGCTGAGCACCCTCTTCACGGTCATCGCCCACCCGTACCCGGCCGGCGTGATCGAGTGGTTCCACGAATGGTTCCTCATCGGTGGTGCTCTCCTCCTCGGCTGGGCGGTCGGCCGCGGTGGACACGGGCCTGCCGGACTGCGCCTGATGCTCATGACCGCGTGCGTGCTCTCGGGATGGGTGCTCCTCCAGGCGACCCGCCAGGTCCTGGACGGCTCGTTCGCACCGATCTACCTGCCCTTCGGCATGCACAAGAACTTCCTCGGCACGGTCATCGCGATCACGGCACTCATCGCCTACGTGCGCCCCGTCTGGCTCGGCCTGTCGCGACGCGTTGCGCTCGCCTCCTTCTGGTGGCTCGCACTGGGGCTCGCGGCGACCCAGTCGCGACAGGCCGTCGTCGCCCTCGGCGTGGCCCTCGTCGTGCTCGTGCTGCGCTCCAGGACCGACCGCCGCCGGTCCAAGGCGATCCTGCTGGCCGTCGTCCCCGCGATGGTCGTCGTCCTCACCCTCGTGCGGGACCAGGCCGCGAGCGACAACGAGTTCAACTCCTTCAACCAGCGCCTGACGTGGTTCGAGGACTCCCTCGACATCTGGTCGGGAGAGCCGTTCTTCGGGGTCGGGCTGCGGTGGTGGTACACCGACCGCTTCACGGGTGGCTTCCAGCCGCCGAACGCGGAGATCGAGGTGCTCACCTCCGCCGGTGTCGTCGGGCTGCTGGGCTTCCTCGTCCTGATGATCGGGTCCGTGCTCGTCCTCTGGAGGGTCGAGCCGGTCTACGGCACGCTGGCGCTGCTCGCCGTGCTCTCCCGGTTCGTCCAGGGACAGCTCGACCTCTTCTGGGTCGCCGCCCAGTGCTCCATCCCCTTCGCCATCGCCGGGATCTGCCTGGGCGTGCAGGCCCTGCATCGTGAGGACGGCACGGACCCGAGGGTCGACACCGCTCTTCCCGGCCACCGAGGTGCCTCCGTGGAGGTCGCTCCCTCGTGAGGATCACTCATCTCGTGTGCACCCCGAACTTCGCGGGGGTGGAGCGGCACATCGCTGTCCTGGCCGCTGCCCAGCACGACCTCGGTCACGACGTGACCGTGCTCGGAGGGGACGTGCCGAGGATGCGGGCGGCCATCAGCCGGTCGGGCGTACGCGTCGTCCCGGTACACGGAGTCACCCACGCGGTCCGGCTCCTGACGGGCCCGGCGGCACCACCGGCCGACGTGGTCGCCACGCACATGACGGCCGCCGACCTCGCCGCGGCCGCCTCGCCCGGACTGCGCGAGACCCCGATCGTCAGCACCCGCCACTTCGTCGGCGAGCGTGGCTCGACGCTCCATGCACGGGCTGCGGTGAAGGCCTTGTCGCGGCGGATCACCGCGGACATCGCCGTGAGCCGATACATCGCCGACAGCCTGCGCACCGAAGCCTCCGTCGTCCTGCCGGGCATCCCCGACCGCGAGGTCTGCCCTCCTGCGGGTGATCGGGAGCCATCGGTCCTGCTCGTCCAGCGTCTCGAGACCGAGAAGGCCACCGACGTCGCGCTCCGCGCCTTCGCCGCGACCGGGCTGGCCGAGCGCGGCTGGCGGCTGAGGATCGCCGGAGACGGCTCGGAGCGCCCGTCGCTCGAAGCCCTCGCGGCGGAGCTGGGCATCGGCCCCTTCACCGAGTTCCTCGGGCAGCGCAGCGACGTCGTCGACCTCATGGCGCGTGCCGGGCTCCTCCTCGCGACCTGCCCCGTCGAAGGACTCGGGCTGACCGTCCTCGAAGCCATGGCCAGTGGTCTCCCGGTCGTGGCCAGCGCCTCCGGCGGTCACCTGGAGACGGTCGGGCCCGTGCCCGGCGCGGCACTCTTCCCTGCGGGGGACGCGGCCGCTGCGGCGACGCTGATGAGCGACCTGGCGGACTCCCCCGAGCGGCGCGATGCCTATGGTGCCGCTCTCCGCGAGCGACAGCGCACCCACTTCTCGGTCCACGCACAGGCCGGGGCCACGGAGGAGATCTACCGGCACGCCCTGACGAAGGCAGGTCGCCGACCGGCACCTCGGAAGGGCGGCCGCGACCTCGTCGTCGTCTCCCTCGAGCCGTGGGACCAGGTCTGGCGACGCAACCAGCACCTGGTCACCGGTCTGCTGCGGAGCGAGCCCGACCTGCGGGTCCTCTTCGTCGAGCCCAGCGTCGACCCGCTCCATGCCCTACGACGCGGCAGCCTCCCGCGCCGGCCCCGCGGACGACGTCGAGGCCCCTACCTGCCCGGTGTCGATCCCGATGCGCTGTGGCTGCTCGAGCCCGCCAAGGCCCTCCCCCGCCGGGTCGACCCCCGCCTCGACGAGCGCTGGGCGAGGAAGGTCCAGCACGCGGCGGCGGAGCTGGGCCTGGACGCTCCCCTCCTCTGGGTCAACGACCCCCACGGCGCCGAGGTGCTCACGGCCACCGGCTGGCCGGCGCTCTACGACATCACCGACGACTGGCTGGAGGCGGACCGGGACGAGGCCACCCTCGCCCGCCTCACCCGGTACGAGGAGGTGCTGATGGAGCGGACCCGCGAGGTGGTCGTCTGCTCGAGCGGCCTCGAGCGCACCAAGTCCGCTCGACGTCCGGTCACCCTGCTGCGCAACGCCGTGGAGTCGGCCACCACGGAGCCCGCACCCCGACCGGCCGACCTTCCGGATGGCGCCACCGCCGTCTACGTCGGCACGCTGCACTCGGACCGGCTCGACGTCGATCTCTGCGTCGCCACGGCGACCGCCCTGCAGACCGCAGGGACCCTCGTGCTCGTCGGTCCTGACGCGCTCACCCCCGACGAGAGGGACCGGCTCGATCGCGCCGGCGTGCGGCGCCTGGGCGTCAAGGATCGGCGCGAGGTCCCCGGCTACCTCCAGCACGCGGACGTGCTCGTGGTCCCGCACGTCGTCGACGACTTCACCGAGAGCCTGGACCCGATCAAGCTCTACGAGTACCGCGCCGTGGGCCGGACCGTCGTGAGCACGCCGGTCGCAGGGTTCCGCGAGGCCGCCGGGGCGCACACCCGGATCGTCGACGCGGACGACTTCCCCGCAGCGGTCCGCCGGTCCGTGCCGGCCACCGACCACTTCCCGACGGGGGCGGACCCCGACGTGCCCACGTGGGCGGACCGGGTCGCGGAGATGCAGGAGGTCCTGGCACGGGTCACCGCGGAGGATGCGCACGATCAGCCGCCGAGCACCGTCCTGCCGCTGCGGGTGCGCCTGCGTCTCGGCCACGCGGCCGTGCAGCACCTGGCCGACACCGATGCGATCGACCTGCTGCACATCAAGGGTGACGCCCTCGATCCCTCCCTGATCCACCCGGGACGGCAGGCCACCGACGTCGACGTCCTCGTCCGTCCACGGCACGTCACCCGCTTCGTGAAGTCCCTGGAGTCGGTCGGCTTCGACCGCGTCGGACGGTTCGCCACGAGCTCCCCTTTCGAGCACTCCGCGACCTACTTCCACCCCGTGTGGGGACACATCGACGTCCACCGCCTCTACCCGGGCATCGGGCTACCGCCCGACGAGGCCTTCGACAGGCTGTGGCGACACCGGGAGACCCGGGTCATCGGGGGACGCCCCTGCCCCGTGCCGCAGGTCTCCGCGCACGCGCTGCTCCTCGTCCTCCACGCGGCGCGCAACGGGCCGGACGCCCAGCCCGCCCGGGACGTCGTGCACGTCTGGGAGGACGCCGACCCCGACGCCCGGGACGCCGTCGAGGCCGTCGTCGACGAGCTGGCGGCACACGTGGCCTTCGCCATCGGCACCGGGCAGGCGGGGACCCTCCCGCCCAGCGCGGAGCGTGACCTGTGGCAGGCGGTCTCCCACCCGGACGGTCGGGTGCACGAGTGGCGGGCGCGCATCGCAGCCGCGCCGGACGCGCTCGCCCGGGCGCGACTCCTCGCCCGGCTCCCGCTGGTGAACACCGACCACCTCGCGTCACGCCTCGGGCGGCGTCCGACCCGCCGGGAGATCGGGGTGGAGTTCGTCGACCGGGCCCGCCGTGCCGTGACCGAGTACCGGAGGCGACCATGAGCTACACGGTGCCCGAACGGGTCGGCTGGGTCGTCGACGACGAGGAGGACCGCCTGACCGTCCACCTCGCGATCCTGCCGGTCGGCCCGGTCTCGGTGCTGGAGGGGACCGCCGCGCTCATCTGGCTCGCCGCGACCGAGGGTCCGGCGGAGACGCTGGCCGATCGCGTGGCCGACGAGGCGGGGGTGGAGGTGAGCGGGGTCCGCGACGAGGTCTGGGCCTTCGTCCACGAGCTCGTGGACGCCGGGCTGCTCGCTCCCTGACCTGCGGCGGACCGGGTCTCAGCCCGCGAGGCGCCAGGGCTCGTCGTGCTCCGCCGTGACGGGGCGGTGGTGACGTGCTCCGTCGGGCACGGTGTGCACGATCTCCCGGATGTCCGGGAGGAGGTCCTCGGGGATCGCGGAGATGAGGTACTCGTCGATCCCCGCCACGTCGAGCTTGAGCAGGTCGATGTGGTCCTCCACCCGGAGCACACCGCGCAGCGCGTCCCCGATCCCCTCGGTGCCGGGCTCCGCGCCGGGCGTCGTGGCCAGCGCCGCGGGGTGCACGGCGCACCTCGGGGCGAAGGGAGCGACGTTGTCCTCCAGTGCCTCCCGGTGGCACGCCTCCGGCTCCCACACGTGCACCCGGGTCGTGGGCGAGCGGCTGAGGAAGTACACGGTGCTGACCCCGGCCCGGCTGCCGACCTCGACGACCACCTGCGGGACCGATGATCCGTAGTCGCGGCGGTGGAAGGCGTGGGTGATCTCCTCCGCGTCCCGAGCACAGGCCACGCGCACGCGCACGACGCCGATCGGGGTGCGCACCGAGTCCACCCACGGGTAGCCGCCCCGCCCCCCGACGAGGTGCTCGACGGCGTCGAGAGGGTGCGGGCTCCGGGTCAGCGTGCTCGCCAGCGCGCGGTAGGTGCGCAGTCGCAGCGGCGCCCGCCAGCGGTGCCGGGTGGCCATCAGTACGCCCCGTCCTTGCGGATGACGGCCGAGAGGGTGCGCCAGAGGATGAGCAGGTCCTGGGCCACCGACCAGTTCTCCACGTAGTAGAGGTCGAAGCGCACGGTCTCCTCCCAGGAGAGGTTGCTGCGCCCGTTGATCTGCCAGAGCCCGGTCATCCCGGGCTTGACGAGCAGCCGCC
This sequence comes from uncultured Janibacter sp., assembly GCA_964430615.1. Taxonomy (GTDB): domain Bacteria; phylum Actinomycetota; class Actinomycetes; order Actinomycetales; family Dermatophilaceae; genus Janibacter. The sequence continues at coordinate 9,291 of CAYSGN010000053.1, forward strand.
GCCGCACGTCCGTCTCGTACCGGGAGACCTCCTCCTGCAGCGGCGGCCGGGGCCCGACGAGGCTCATCCGCCCGGCCAGCACGTCGAAGAGCTGGGGCAGCTCGTCGATGGAGTAGCGCCGGATGAAACGTCCGACCGGGGTGACCCGCGGGTCGTCCGGCATCTTGAAGAGCACCCCCCGGTCGACGGTCTGGGACTCGAGCGCACGGCCGTCCCGGACGCTCGTCGCGACCAGCTGCTCCTGGAGCTCCTTGACCTCCGCCAGACGCGCCTCGGCATCCGGTGCCATCGAGCGGAACTTGAACATCTCGAAGATCCGCCCGTCGAGCCCGACCCGCTCCTGACGGAAGAAGACCGGCCCGCCGTCCTGGAGCTTGATCGCCACGGCCACACCCACCAGCAGCGGCGAGAAGAGCACCACGAGCACCGCAGCGCCGAGCCAGTCCACGGTCGCCTTGACGACCAGCCTCGGCCCGGAGAACTTCGGCGCCTCCACGTGCAGCAGCGGCAGCCCGGCCACGGGTCGGGTGAGCACCCGGGGTCCCGCGACCCCCGTGAGGCCGGGCGAGACGACGAGCTCGATGTCGCTGCCCTCCAGGGCCCACCCGAGCCGGCGCAACCCCGCGGTCCCCAGACGGTGCGCGGCGGTGCAGGCGACGACGTCGACCCCGATCTCGATCGCCAGCTTGGCGACCTCGTGCTCGCTCCCGAGGACCGGGACCCCACCGACCTCCGCGTCATCGGTCGTGGAGGTGCACACGCCGACGACCCGGTAGCCCGCCTCCGGCACCTCGGCGAAGGCCTCGATGAGCGCCTTGGCGTGCCCTGCCTCGCCGACGACGATGACGTCGTGACTCATCCGTCCGGCGATCCGCTGGGCGCCCAGCCAGCGACGCCACAGGCGGCGGCTGATGTAGAGACCGACGAGGCCCGCGGGGAGGGCCAGCAGGATGTACCCGCGGGCGACCTGGATCTGGAGGGCGAACCCGACGAGCGCCACCGCCGCGAAGACCCGCAGGGTCGCGGTCCCGAGCAGCCGGTACTCGACGGCACCGTGCCCGAGGATGTGCGAGGAGTACAGGCCGTGCAGGCGCAGGGCCAACCACCAGATGACGATGAGCAGCAGGCTGAAGGTCGTGTAGTCGACGGAGACGAACTCTTCGGGCGAGACCACTCTGGCGCCGTCGACGCCGAAGCGCAGCACCTGCGCCCCGAACGTGGCCCAGGCGATGATCGCCAGATCACTCACCGCGAGCCAGAGCTGCACCTGCCGCATCTCCCGGGGCGTGCTCTGGGCCGCCCCCTTCGCCTCATGAAGGCGCGGCCCCATCGCTCAGCTCCGGGGGTGCAGGGACGAACTTCCCCCGTACCCCGCCTCGGCCAACCGAACGGCCTCCGCCATCCGCCCGCGAACGGCCTCCGGCCGTCGTGCCCGCTCCGCGCGCAGCTCCTCGAGCCGACGCACGGGGACGACAGGCGTGAAGGTGGAGACGCGGCGCTCCTGGCGGCGCACGGCGACCCCGGCGACGATGAATCCCAACAGTGGCGTCCCGGCCCACCCGGCCACGACGGCGATCTGGCTCCACATAGTGTGCCCCTCCCCCGGATCAATCTGACAAGAACCTTACCAAGTCCTTACTAAGGTTGACCAGAGTGGGAGACCCCTTGACCTGTGGCGTGTCACACGCTATGCGCGGGCGCGCGAATCGGGGCCCTCCCCCGCCGGGTTCGGCGCCGTCCCCCCTCGTGGGAGGATCAGGGCGACGCAACCCTGCCCATCATGACCCGCGCACACCCACGGAAGGGACATCCATGACCGCGAAGATCATCTGGACCAAGATCGACGAGGCACCGGCACTGGCCACCCACTCGTTCCTGCCGATCGTGCAGGCCTTCACCTCGGGCACCGGCGTGGAGCTCGAGACGAGCGACATCTCCCTGGCCGGTCGCATCCTGGCCCAGTTCCCCGACCGGCTCACCGCGGAGCAGCAGGTCCCGGACAACCTGGCCGACCTCGGCAAGGCGACCCAGGACCCCGAGACGAACATCATCAAGCTGCCCAACATCTCCGCATCGGTCCCCCAGCTGCGCGCCGCGATCGCCGAGCTCCAGGGGCAGGGCTACGACGTCCCGGACTACCCGGGCGAGCCGAAGACCGAGGAGGAGCAGGCGATCCACGCCGCCTACGCGAACGTCCTCGGCTCCGCGGTCAACCCGGTCCTGCGCGAGGGCAACTCGGACCGTCGTGCGCCGCAGTCGGTGAAGAGCTTCGCCCAGAAGCACCCCCACCGCCTCGGTCCGTGGTCCGCGGAGAACAAGGCGCGCGTCGTCTCCATGAGCGAGGGCGACTTCTACGGCAACGAGAAGTCCACGACCATGACGGCCGACGACGACCTGAAGATCACCCTCGTCGCCGACGACGGCACCGAGACCGTCCTCAAGGACTCCGTCCCCGTCCTCGCCGGTGAGATCGTCGATGCGACCTTCATGTCCGCGAGCGCCCTGCGCGACTTCTACTCCGCCCAGATCGAGGCCGCGAAGAAGGAGGACCTGCTCCTCTCGCTCCACCTCAAGGCGACGATGATGAAGGTCTCCGACCCGGTCCTCTTCGGGCACGCGGTCTCGGTGTGGCTCGGCGAGGTCATGGACAAGCACGCCGACGCCTTCGCCGAGGCGGGCGTCAACCCGAACTTCGGCCTGGGCTCGCTCTACACCTCCATCGAGTCCCTGCCGCAGGAGAAGCAGGCGGAGATCCGCGCGGACATCGACGCGGTCTTCGCCGAGCGTCCCGCCCTGGCCATGGTCGACTCGAGCAAGGGCATCACCAACCTGCACGTCTCCAGCGACGTCATCATCGACGCCTCCATGCCGGTCGTCATCCGCGACTCGGGCCAGATGTGGAACGCCGACGACGGCCAGTCCGAGACCCTGGCGATGATCCCGGACCGCTCCTACGGCCCGATGTACGCCGCCGTCATCGAGGAGCACAAGAAGAACGGCGCGCTGGACCCCGCCACCATCGGCACCGTCCCCAACGTCGGCCTCATGGCGCAGAAGGCCGAGGAGTACGGCTCGCACCCGACGACCTTCGTCGTGCCCTCGGCCGGCACGGTCACGGTGACCGACCGCGCCGGCGAGACCGTCCACGAGCACCGGGTCGAGGCCGGCGACATCTGGCGGATGAGCCGCGTCAAGGACGTCCCGGTCCGCGACTGGGTCAAGCTGGCCGTCACCCGCGCCCGTGCCACCGGCGCCCCGGCGGTCTTCTACCTCGACCGGGCCCGCGCCCACGACGCGCAGGTCATCGCCAAGGTCGAGGAGTACCTGCCCGAGCACGACACCGAGGGCCTGGACATCAAGATCCTCCCGCCGGTCGAGGCGATCACCTGGACCCTGGAGACGATCCGCAAGGGCGAGGACGTCATCTCGGTGACCGGCAACGTGCTGCGCGACTACCTGACCGACCTCTTCCCGATCCTCGAGCTCGGCACGAGCGCCAAGATGCTCTCCATCGTCCCGCTGCTGGCCGGGGGCGGGCTCTTCGAGACCGGGGCCGGCGGCTCCGCGCCGAAGCACGTCCAGCAGTTCATCAAGGAGGACTACCTGCGCTGGGACTCCCTCGGTGAGTTCTCCGCGCTCGGCGCCTCCCTGGAGCACCTCGCGAAGACCTTCGACAACCCGAAGGCGCAGGTCCTGGCCGACACCCTCGACCAGGCCATCGCGAAGTTCCTCGAGGAGAACAAGTCCCCGGCCCGCAAGCTCGGCCAGATCGACAACCGCGGCAGCCACTTCTACCTCGCCCTCTACTGGGCCGAGGCCCTCGCCGCCCAGGAGACGGACGCCGAGCTGCGCCAGCGTTTCTCGGACGTCGCCGGCGAGCTGCGCGAGAACGAGCAGCAGATCAACGACGAGCTCATCGGCGCGCAGGGCCACCCGGTCGACCTCGGCGGCTACTACCGCCCGGACGAGCAGAAGGCCTCCGCGGCGATGCGCCCCAGCGCGACGCTCAACCGGATCATCGACGCCCTCTGAGGCGCCGACACCATGGCGAAGGGGAGCCCGCGGCACCGGCCGCGGGCTCCCCTTCGCCGTGGACCTGGCTGCCGGGCGACCCGTCCACGCTGCTAGCGTCGCGATGACAGCTTTTCCCGTCAGTCCAGCACGAAGGGGTACCCCAGTGAGCACCACTCCCGTCAAGGTCGCCGTCACCGGTGCGGCCGGTCAGATCGGCTACAGCCTTCTCTTCCGCATCGCCAGCGGCTCCCTGTTCGGGCCCGACACCCCCGTCGAGCTGCGTCTCCTGGAGATCACCCCCGCGCTGAAGGCCCTCGAGGGCGTCGTCATGGAGCTCGACGACTGCGCCTTCCCGACCCTCGCCGGCGTCGAGATCGGCGACGACCCGGAGAAGGTCTTCGACGGCGTCAACCACGCCCTCCTCGTCGGCGCCCGCCCGCGCGGCCCGGGCATGGAGCGCGGCGACCTCCTCGAGGCCAACGGTGGCATCTTCGCCCCGCAGGGCGCGGCGCTGAACAAGGTCGCCGCCGACGACGTGCACGTGACGATCACCGGCAACCCGGCGAACACCAACGCGCTCATCGCGATGAACAACGCCCCGGACATCCCGCAGCACCGCTTCTCCGCGCTGACCCGCCTGGACCACAACCGCGCGATCAGCCAGCTCTCCACCAAGCTCGGCGTGCCGGTGACCGAGATCAAGAAGATGACGATCTGGGGCAACCACTCCGCGACCCAGTACCCCGACCTCTTCCACGCCGAGGTCTCGGGCAAGAACGCCGCCGAGGCCGTCGACGACCAGGAGTGGCTGGAGGGCACCTTCATCCCGACCGTCGCCAAGCGCGGTGCCGCGATCATCGAGGCCCGGGGCGCCTCCTCCGCCGCGTCTGCCGCCTCCGCGACCGTCGACCACGCCCGCGACTGGGCCCTCGGCACGCCCGAGGGCGACTGGGTCTCGATGTCCGTCGTCTCCGACGGCTCCTACGGGGTCCCCGAGGGCCTGATCTCCTCCTTCCCCGTCACCGTCAAGGACGGGGAGTGGGAGATCGTCCAGGGTCTGGAGATCGACGACTTCAGCCGCGGCAAGATCGACGCCTCCGTCGCCGAGCTCGCCGAGGAGCGCGAGGCCGTGACGAAGCTCGGCCTCATCAAGGGCTGACCACCCCACCGACCGAAGGGGGGGGCCACCGCACCACGTGCGGTGGCCCCCCCTTCGTCGTGCGCGGGTCGCGCCGAGCCCACGTCTCCCTCGGACGTCGAGGAACCTCTCGTCGATAGATTTTCGAATATCTATTGTTTATGCGACTTCTGCGTGCCAGAGTGGGCACACCACACCGGCGTGGAGACGAGAGGACCACCGATGGCACACGAGACGACCGAGACCGACGTGCTCGTGGTCGGCGCGGGGCCCGCCGGCCTGACGATGGCGGGGCTGCTGGCCGACCACGGGGTCGCGGCCATCACGATCACCAAGTACCCCGGGACCGCGAACTCCCCTCGCGCGCACATCACCAACCAGCGCACGATGGAGGTCATGCGGGCCATGGGCGCCGAGCCGGCCGTGCGGGAACAGGCCGTGCCGAACGAGCTCATGGGCAACAACGTCTGGGCGACGAGCTTCGCCGAGCCGGAGATCGCCCGGCTGCTCACCTGGGGCAGCGGCCCGGAGCGTAAGGGCGAGTACGACCTGGCCAGCCCCGCCGCGATGTGCAACATCCCGCAGCACCTCCTGGAGCCGGTGCTGCGGGAGCAGGCCGAGGCGAAGGGGGCGGACCTGCGCTTCAGCACCGAGCTGGTGGGCCTGGAGCAGGACGACGCCGGCGTCACCGCCCTCGTGCAACACCGCGAGTCGGGCGAGGAGAGCCGCATCCGGGCCCGCTACCTCGTCGGGGCCGACGGTGGCCGCTCCACGGTGGCCGAGCAGGCCGGCATCGAGATGGACGGGCAGATGGGGCTGGGCGCCGCCGTCAACGC
>CAYSGN010000053.1:15378-17564 GCA_964430615.1 uncultured Janibacter sp.
GCCTGGCGGGCCGACCGGCTCGCCGAGGACCCCGAGACCGACCTGCGCACGGCACTGACCCACGTGCTCGCCCGCGCCTGAGACCGAAGGACACACATGCGACTGATCAACCTCGGCGGCCGCGCCGCCATCCAGACCGGAGAGTCCACCGCCGTCGACCTCGCGGAGGCGAGCGGTGGCCGCTTCGGGCCCGACCCGGCCTCGGTCTACGAGGCCTGGGCCGACGTGCTCGCCTGGTACGAGACGGCCGAGCTCGGTGGCGGTGAGCGCTTCGACCCCCGCGACCTCGGCGCCCCCTCCCCGCGTCCCCGGCAGATCCTCGCGATCGGGCTCAACTACGACAGCCACGCCGCCGAGTCCGGCTTCGAGGCGCCGACCCAGCTGCCGCCGGTCTTCCCGAAGTTCCTCAGCAGCCTCTCGGGGCCGGTCACCGAGGTCGCCCTGCCGGAGGGGGGTAACACCGACTGGGAGGTCGAGCTCGTCGTCGTCATCGGCAAGGAGGGCTACCGGGTCGCCGCGGCGGACGCCTGGGACCACGTGGCCGGCCTGACCGCCGGCAACGACCTCTCCGAACGCATCGTGCAGCTGCGCGGCCCGGCGCCCCAGTTCGGGCTCGGCAAGTCCTACCCCGGCTTCGCCCCGACCGGGCCCGCGACGGTGACGCCCGACGAGCTGCCCGACCGCGACGACCTGCGCATCGGGTGCACGCTCGACGACGAGCAGATCCAGGACGGGCGGACCTCGCAGCTGATCTTCGACGTCGCCCGCCTCATCGAGGGACTCACCGAGGTCGTCACCCTCTACCCCGGTGACCTCGTCTTCACCGGGACGCCCGAGGGTGTCGGCCTCGGGCGCGACCCCCAGCGCTACATCTCCGCCGGGCAGACGCTCGTCTCCTCCGTCGAGGGGATCGGCGAGCTGCGCCAGCACTTCGTCAAGGAGGCATGACATGGCACTGCACCGCCTGTCCCACATCGTCGTCGGGGTCCCCGACGTCGAGGAGAACCAGCGGTACTACTCCGACTTCGGGCTCACGCTCGGGGAGAACGGCCGTTTCAGCACGCGCGAGGGTGGCGAGCAGTTCAAGCTCGTGCAGACACCCCGTCGTCAGGTCGTCGAGCTCGGCGTGGCCGCCGACGACACCGACGACCTCGACCGGATCGCCGCCGGCCTCACCTCACTGGGCTCCCCCGTCGAGCGCGAGGGTCAGCAGCTGACCACGGACGAACCCGCCTCGGGCTTCCGCGTCGTCGTCAGCGTCCTTCCCCGCCTCCGGCAGGAGCCGGTGGCCGCGACGCCCGACAACGGGCCGGGGCGCACCGAGCGGACGGGGCGTGCGCCGGGCGTGGCGCGCGACGGGAAGGTCATGCCCAGGCGCCTCGGTCACGCCGTGGTCGGCACGACCGACCTCGCGGCGACCATGGCCTTCTTCACCCAGGGCCTGGGCTTCAAGGTCTCGGACCACATCGGCGACCAGGGTGCCTTCATGCGCTGCTCGACCGACCACCACAACGTGCTCGCCTTCGCCGCCCCGGTGAACTACCTGCACCACACGAGCTGGCAGGTCGACGACATCGACGACGTGGGTCGGGGCGCCTTCGCGATGCTCGAGGGCAACCCGGAGCGGCACGTCTGGGGCCTCGGGCGGCACCACGCCGGGTCGAACTTCTTCTGGTACCTCAAGGACCCCGCGGGCAACTTCAGCGAGTACTTCTCCGACATGGACGTCATCCCCGAGGACGAGATCTGGGAGCCCGAGGTCCTGGAGGGGGCCCGTGGCCTCTTCAACTGGGGCCCGCAGCCGCCGGCGTCCTTCCTCGAGCCCGAGGACCTCGCGGCGATGATGACCGGCAACCACTCCGGCTGACCGCGCCGGGAGACGACGCGAGGCCCGCACCCGTGGAGGTGCGGGCCTCGTGCGTGCGGTGTGCCTCAGTCGCGGCGCCCGATGGCACCGACACCGACGGCGACGGCGGTCGCGCCACCGGCGAAGAGCATCGCGACACCCAGCGCGGCCAGCAGCGAGTGGTCCTCGGTCACGACACCGTCGGTCTGGACGACGCCCGGGGTCTGCGGCTGGTCCGTCTCGGCGGGCTCGTCGGTCGGCTCCTCGGCGGGCTCGTCGGTCGCGTCGTCCGTCGGCTCCTCGGCGGGCTCGTCGGTCGCGTCGTCCGTCGGCTCCTCGG
>CAYSGN010000054.1:0-16943 GCA_964430615.1 uncultured Janibacter sp.
GTGGAGCCGGTGAAGGTCAGCTTGCGCAGCCGCGGGTCGCGGATGATCGGCTCGCTGACCTCGGCGGTGCTCGAGGTGGTCACGACGTTGAGCACCCCGGCGGGCAGCCCGGCCTCCTCGAGCACCCGGGCGAGCGCGAGCGTGGTCAGCGGGGTCTCGCCGGCGGGCTTGATGACGGTGGTGCACCCGGCGGCGATGGCCGGCCCGATCTTGCGGGTGCCCATGGCCAGCGGGAAGTTCCACGGCGTGATGGCGAAGACCGGGCCGACCGGCTGCTGCATGGTCATCAGCCGGGTGCCGCCGGAGGGGGCCACCGCGTAGCGGCCGTGGATGCGCACCGCCTCCTCGGAGAACCACCGGAAGAACTCGGCGCCGTAGGTGACCTCGCCGCGGCTCTCCGTGAGGCTCTTGCCCATCTCGAGGGTCATGAGCATCGCGAAGGTGTCCGCCCGCTCGGTGAGCAGGTCGAAGGCCCGACGCAGGATCTCCGCCCGCTCCCGCGGGTCGCTCGCGGCCCAGTCCGTCTGCGCGGACACCGCGGCGTCGAGCGCGGCCGTCCCGTCGGCGACGCTCGCGTCGGCGACCTCGGCGATGGTCCGCCCGGTCGCCGGGTCGTGGACGGGGAAGGTGGCGCCCCCCTTCGCCTCCTGCCACCGGCCACCGACGAGGAGGCGGGTGGGGGCGAACTCGAGCGCTGACGTCTGGGTCACGGCTGCCATGCGCCCACGGTAGAGGGTGGCGTGACGGTGGTCACCCCGGCCGGAGCGGCCGTGCGTCTCCGGTTGGGGTCGGGCGCGAGCGCACGTACCGTGGCGATGATCGCAGAGGACGTCGGAAGGTGGAGCCACATGCGGGATCGACGAAGGGCGGCGCGCCCGCGGGCCGTGCACCTGGTCTGCGGCGCGGCAGCGCTCGGGCTGGTACTGGGCGGGTGCTCCTCCTCCGGGGAGCCCGGCGAGGGCGGCTCCTCGGGCTCCACCTCCCCCGTGGCCGAGGAGCCGGGCCCCCCGGACGTCGTGAAGACGTACACGCTCGAGGAGCCGACGACGAAGGTCGAGGGCGACGTCGAGGACGCCAACGCGGCCCTGCGCTCCTTCGCCGAGGACATGGCCTCCGGCGACCGCGAGGGGATCGAGGAGGTCCTCTACGCGCCGACCCCGCAGGACCAGAGCGTCGTCGACAAGAGCCTGCGCATCTACGAGGGCGCGAACTGGGACCTCGACGGGGTGCGCTGGACCAAGGACGGGGTGCACGGGCCCTGCTACCTGCTGCGCGGCAAGGTCGACGGCCAGCCGGTGCACATGGCCGGCTGGGCGGCATGGAACGACACCCTCCAGGAGTGGGAGTTCGGCACCCTCGGCCTGCCCGGCTCCCCCGACTACCCCGACGTCCCCAGCTGCTGACCGAAGGATTTTCGGCGAGCAAAGGGCGGAACTGGCGGAAATCATCCCGTTTTGAGACCCTGAAATGAGTTGAACTTCCCGTTTCCCTCATGGAGGTCGCTCGCCATGTCGACGTTCGCCCGAGTCCTGCTCGACCAGGCCCACAGCAGTGCCTGGTCCCTCGATCCCGACGTGGCGGCGCGGATGAACCCCGCGAACCCGGCGGATGCCAGCCTGGCCCGCTCGGTCGCCGTGCTGCGCGAGCGCGGCACCCAGGTGAGCGCGCACCACGCGGGTGAGCTGACGACCGGCGCGCTCGAGGGCACCGACGTCCTCGTGCTCGCGCACCCCGCCGCCGCCGCGAGCGAGCGGGTCGCCGGCGACCTCCCGCCCGTCCTCTCCCCCGCCGAGATCGACGCGGTCACCGACCACGTCGCGCGGGGCGGCGGCCTCGTCGTCCTCGCCGAGTGCGACCACGACGCCCACGGCAACAACCTCAACGAGCTGCTGGCCCGCTTCGGTCTGCGGATCGCCTCGACGCTCGTCCACGAGTCGGCCGACGGTGGGCGACGCCACCACGCCAACGCGACCTGGGTGCTCGGCGAGACCGCCGAGGGCCCCGGGCAGGGCGTCATGGCCGGCATCGCGGAGCTGTGCTTCTACCGCGCCGGGACGATCGACGTCTCCGAGGCCCCCTCCGCCCGGGTCCTGGCCCGGACCTCGGCGAGCGCCCACCCGGCGCAGGAGCCGCTGGCGGTGACCCTCGAGCACGGCGCCGGCCGGGTCGTCGTGCTCGCCGACTCCGACCTCGTCGGCGACGACTCGATCGGCGAGCTGGACCACGAGGAGTTCTGGGTCAACCTCGTCACGTGGGCGGGGGCGTCCACGCCGAGCGCCGCCGAGGAGGCACCCCGGGAGCACCCGGTGGTCACCTCCGCCTCCTGGCTCTCGCTCAAGGCCGATGTCGAGGAGCTGCGCCAGATGCAGGCCGCGGACGGCTCCCTGCTCCCGGAGGCCGACCGCGAGCGGGCCGGCTCGCTCGTCGACGGGATCGTCACCCACCTCGCGGAGCTGGCCCCGCACTTCCCGCACGACGCGGACTACCTCGCCGCGCTGCCCACGGACCTGCGCCGCTGGGTCGAGGACGGCTTCGGCGTGCCGGACTTCCTCGACAGCCTCGTCGCGTTCCGGCCGGAGGCCCACCGCGGCGACGGGGTCGAGCACCTCGTCCTCTTCCCGATGTACACCCAGAACGGCAACCCCGACCGGGTCTTCGAGGCCCTGCTCGTCGAGGTGCTCTGGCCGGACTGGCTCGCCGAGGTCGAGGACCGCTTCGACAACCCGATGTTCCTGCCGGTGCGCTTCCTCGACCACACCCCCGGCTACGACACGAACTCCGCGGTCCTCTTCCCCGAGACCGTCGCGGTGCGGGAGGTCCCGACCTACCACTGGGGCGCGATCTTCTGCGACCGCGAGGCCGCCCGCTTCCGCCGGGTCACCGAGGCCTCGGCGCAGATCCTCGGGCTCGAGCTCCCGCCGGAGGGCGAGCGGCTCATCGCCTCCCAGGAGATCGCGCAGGCGACCTTCTCGATGTGGGACCTCATCCACGACCGCACCCACAGCCACGGGGACCTGCCCTTCGACCCGTTCATGATCAAGCAGCGGATGCCCTACTGGATGTACGCGCTCGAGGAGCTGCGCTGCGACCTGAACACCTTCCGCCAGTGCGTGACGCTCGCGGAGGAGGGCCACCCCTACGCCCGTCCGGTGCAGCTGGCGATCCTCTTCGACCGGCTCTTCCGCTTCCCCGTCACCGGTGACCGGGTGCGCAACTACGACGGGCTCGGCGGGCAGCTGCTCTTCGCGTGGCTGCACAAGCACGGCGCGCTGAGCTGGACCGACAACCGGCTCTCCTTCGACTGGCAGCGGGTCCCGGAGACCGTCCTCGCCCTCTCCGACGCGGTCGAGACCCTCTACCGCGACGGGATCGACCGCTCCAAGGTCGGCCACTGGATGGCCGCCCACGAGTTCGTGGCCGCGTACGTGGCGCCGCACCCGGCCTCCACGTGGGCGAAGGGGGCGGAGGCCCTTCCGCTCGACGGCCCCCGCAAGGGCCTCAACGACCTCGTCCTGCCGGACGAGTTCCCGCTCAACGTCTTCTACGAGGCACTGCGCAAGAAGCTCGCGCCGGTCATCGACTCCACCCGCGGGCTCACCGGGACGCGTGACCCTCGCGCGGAGGAGGCGGCGCAGGAGTCCGCGTCGCTGCAGGGGAGGATGTCCGCGTGACGGACAGCACGACGACCCAGCCCACCCCCTTCGCCCCCATCCACGACCCGGCCGCCCGCGGCTTCGCCAGCGACAACTACGCCGGCATCCACCCGGAGGTGCTCGCGGCGATCGTCGCCGCGAACGGCGGCCACCAGGTCGCCTACGGCGAGGACGAGTACACGGCGCGCCTGACGGAGGTGCTCGCCGACGTCTTCGGCACGTCGGTCGAGGTCCACCCGGTCTTCAACGGCACGGGTGCCAACGTGCTCGCCCTCCAGGCCGCCACGCCGCGCTGGGCCTCGGTGCTGACGACCTCGACCGCCCACATCCACGTCGACGAGGCCGCCGCCCCCGAGCGTGTCGGGGGGCTGAAGGTCAACGTCATCGACACCCCCGACGGCAAGCTCACCCCGGAGCTCGTCGCCGCCTACCCCGACCGGACGGGCGACGAGCACTTCGCCCAGATCGGCGTCGTGTCGATCACCAACTCCACCGAGGTGGGCACGGTCTACACGCCCGAGGAGGTGCGGGCGGTCGCCGACGCGGTCCACGAGCGCGGCTGGGCCCTGCACCTCGACGGGTCGCGCCTGTCCAACGCCGCGGCCGCCCTCGGCGTCGAGCTGCGCGAGCTGACGACCGACGTCGGAGTCGACGTGCTCTCCCTCGGCGGGACCAAGGCCGGCGCGATGCTCGCCGAGGCCGTCGTGGTGCTCGCTCCCGAGCGGGTCGGGGGTGCGGTGTGGCTGCGCAAGCAGTCCATGCAGCTGGCGAGCAAGATGCGCTTCGTCTCCGCCCAGCTCCTGGCCCTCTTCGAGGGCGACCTGTGGCGCCGCAACGCCGCTCACGCCAACGCGATGGCCCGGCGACTCTCCGACGCGGTCGCCGACGTCGAGGGCGTGCGGCTCGTGACGAGGGTCGAGGCGAACGCGGTCTTCCCGATCCTCCCCCGGCTGGCCAGCGAACGCCTCATGGAGGACTTCCGTTTCTACTTCTGGGACGAGACGACGGGTCAGGTGCGCTGGATGTGCGCCTGGGACACCACCGAGGCAGATGTCGACGCCTTCGCCGCCGCCGTGCGGGCGGAGATGTCCCGCCGGGCGCCCGGCGGGGGCAGCGACCTCCTGCCGGAGTGAGACTCGCCACAGCCCGGGCATGGGTTCAGCAACCTCTCAGGCTCTCTCGATAGCCTCGAAGGCGGTGACACCTCCGACGAGCCTCACGCGATCCCGCCTCACGAGCGCGCCTGCCCTGGCCGGCGCGCTGGTCGTCGTCACGATCCTCGCGTGGGGACCGCTCGCCGAGCTCGACGAGTCCCTCCAGGGCTACTGGGCGAAGAAGTACACCCCCAACTGGGCCACCTTCCTCGACCAGGTCCCCAACGCGGTCGCCGGTCAGGCGGTCTGCCTGCCGGTCCTGCTGGGCGTCGCGCTCTGGCTGGCCCGCAAGCACCGCACGTGGCACCCGCTCGCGATCGTCGCCGTCACGGAGGCGGGCTTCTACGGCGGGATCGGGTCGCTGAAGCTCCTCCTGGGGCGCACCGCCCCGGCCGCGGGCCAGGGGCACTTCTGGCAGGGCGGTGTCTTCGAGCACGGCTGGTACGGCATCGCCTACCCCTCCGGCCACGCGGCCGAGGCGATCCTCATCTACGGCGCCGCCGCGTACCTCCTGCGCACCTACGCCGAGCCCGACTGGCGGATCACCCGCCGGCTGAACTGGCTCGTCGGCCTCATCACCCTCAACGCGGTCGTCGTCGCCTTCTACCTCGGCTTCCACTGGCCGAGCGACCTGCTGGCCGGGCTGCTCGCCGGCGCGCTCGTCCTGCGCCTCATCGTCGACGCCGACCGGGCCGTGGCCGCCCGCCGCCCCTTCCTCGGGCTGCACGTCCACCGGATCATCCCCCGCACCTTCCACCTGCCGGTCCCGCACGGGATCAGCACCCCGCGGCCCGCTCCGGCCGCCCGGGTGGCGAAGGTGGCGCCGGTCAGCCGAGGCACCCGCCGACCGGCCACCCGACCGGCCGCACCCCGGCCGCGCGTGGGCGCGCCCACCGGGCGGCACGCCCGCCCGTCGATCCGCATCGGCGAGCCGCACACCTGGGCGGCCCCGCGCAGCACCCGCCCGCGTCCGGTCGGCGCCCACCGCGGCGGGCCGGAGCGCGACCGCATCGCCAGCTGAGCCCCGGTCGCAGGTCCCCAGGGGACGTACGGCCAGGGGCACCCGGCCGCACATCCCTCAGGGAAGTAGACGAGTGGTCACCCAGGTGCACATCCCCCTAGGGAAAGTGCGACCAGTGGTCACCTGGAGGAACTTCCCCTGGGGAGATGCGGCCTCAGGTCGGCCGGGAGGTCAGGTCAGCTCTCGAGGCTGGCCATGACGTGCTTGATCCGGGTGTAGTCCTCGAAGCCGTACATCGACAGGTCCTTGCCGTGGCCGGACTTCTTGAAGCCGCCGTGGGGCATCTCGGCGACGAGCGGGATGTGGCAGTTGATCCACACGCAGCCGAAGTCCAGGCGGCGGCTCATCCGCATCGCCCGGCCGAAGTCCTTGGTCCACACGCTCGAGGCCAGGCCGTACTCCACACCGTTGGCCCAGGCCGCGGCCTGGTCCTCGTCGGTGAACTTCTGGACGGTGATGACCGGCCCGAAGATCTCGTTCTGGATCGCCTCGTCGTCCTGCTGCAGGCCGGAGACCACCGCCGGAGAGAGGTAGAAGCCGGCGCCGAGCTCCTCGACGCGCGTCCCCCCGGTGTCGAGGCTCGCGTGGTCCGGGAGCCGGTCGAGGAAGCCGGTGACCTTGGCCAGCTGGTCCTTGTTGTTCACCGGGCCGAGCAGCGCGTCCTCGTCGTCCGGGCGCCCCACCTTCGCCTCGCTGCGGGCGTACTCGGAGAGGGCCGCGACGAACTCGTCGTGGATGCCGGGGCCGGCCAGCACGCGGGTGGCCGCGGTGCAGTCCTGGCCGGCGTTGAAGTAGCCGGCCTCGCCGATGCCGGCGACGGCCGCCTCGATGTCGGCGTCGTCGAAGACGACGACCGGGGCCTTGCCGCCCAGCTCGAGGTGGGCCCGCTTGAGGTTCTTGGCCGCGGACGCGGCGACCTCGACACCGGCCCGGACCGAACCGGTGATCGCGACGAGCCCGGGCGTGCGGTGCTCGACGACCTCACGGCCGGTGTCCCGGTCGCCGACGACGACGTTGAAGGTGCCCTCCGGGAGGAACTCGGAGGCGATCTCCGCCATGAGCAGCGTCGTCTCGGGGGTGGTGTCGCTCGGCTTGAGGACGATTGTGTTCCCCGCCGCCAGCGCGGGCCCGATCTTCCACGTGGCCATCATCATCGGGTAGTTCCACGGCGTCACCTGACCGACGACCCCGATCGGCTCGCGCCGGACCCAGCTCTCGAAGCCCTTCATGTACTCGCCCGCGGACTTGCCCTCGAGCACCCGGGCGGCCCCGGCGAAGAAGCGCAGCTGGTCGAGCATCATCGGGATCTCTTCGCTGGCGGTCAGCGCGTGCGGCTTGCCGGTGTTCTCCGACTCCAGGCGGATGAGCTCCTCCGAGCGGGCCTCGAGGGCGTCGGCGAACTTCAGCAGTGCGCTCTGGCGCTCCCCCGGGGTGGTCGCGCCCCACGTCGCGAAGGCCTTGTCGGCCGCGGCGTAGGCGCGGTCCACGTCCTCCGCGTTGCTCACCGGGGCGCTGGCGACGACCTCGCTGCTCGACGGGTCGACGATGTCGAGGCGCTCGTCGGCGGTGGGCTCGACGTAGTCACCACCGACGAAGTTGCGGAGCGTGCGAGGGCTGTTCGAGGTGGCGGTCACGGATGTACTCCTGCCATGGGTGGACGTCACTGTCTGGTGTGATGAGCACCATAGCCCCGCGGGGCGGAGCGACACCAGGCCGCAGCGGGCGATCCTCACGAAAACAGCCGCCCACCACTGCCTTCGCCAACTGAATCCGTCCCGCTTTGGTTGCGCCGCTGCGGAATCAGCGTCATCATGAGGTCATGGCCCCGCGACCCAGGCTCGATGACGTGAGCAAGCAGATCATCGAGCACCTCCAGGAGGACGGACGCCGCTCGTACGCCACCATCGGGCGCTCGATCGGTCTGTCCGAGGCCGCCGTGCGCCAGCGCGTCCAGCGCCTCCTCGACTCCGAGATCGTCCAGATCGTCGCGGTGACCGATCCGCTCCAGGTGGGCTTCACCCGGCAGGCGATGATCGGGCTCAACGTCGAGGGAGACCTCACACCCGTCGGCGAGGCCCTCGCCGCGATGGACGAGGTCGCCTACGTCGTCACCACCGCCGGCAGCTTCGACCTCATGGCCGAGGTCGTCTGCGAGGACGACGACGACCTGCTCGCCCTGCTCACCGAGCGGATCCGCACCCTGCCCGGGGTGCGCAGCACCGAGACCTTCGTCTACCTGAAACTCAACAAGCAGCACTACAACTGGGGGACCCGATGAACCCACGCTCCACCACCGACCTGCAGACCGCCGCCCGCGACCACCTGTGGATGCACTTCACCCGCCACGGTGTCTACGAGGAGGGCGGGCACATCCCCGTCATCGTCCGCGGCGAGGGGCACAGGATCTGGGACGACACCGGCAAGGAGTACATCGACGGGCTCGCCGGCCTCTTCGTCGTCCAGGTCGGCCACGGCCGCGCCGAGCTGGCCGAGGCCGCCGCCAAGCAGGCCGAGCAGCTGGCCTTCTTCCCGCTGTGGTCCTACGCCCACCCCCAGGCCATCGAGCTGGCCGACCGGCTCGCCGCCGGTGCGCCCGGCGACCTGAACCGGGTCTTCTTCACCACCGGTGGCGGTGAGGCCGTCGAGTCGGCGTGGAAGCTGGCCAAGCAGTACTTCAAGCTCACCGGCAAGCCGCACAAGCACAAGGTGATCTCCCGCGCGGTCGCCTACCACGGCACCCCCCAGGGCGCCCTCTCGATCACCGGGCTGCCGCCGCTCAAGGCCGACTTCGAGCCGCTCGTGCCCGGGGCGCACAAGGTGCCGAACACGAACATCTACCGCGCCGCCGAGGACCTGCGCGATGACCCGAAGGCCTTCGGCCGCTGGGCCGCGGACCGGATCGCCGAGGCGATCGAGTTCGAGGGCCCGGAGACCGTCGCCGCCGTCTTCCTCGAGCCGGTGCAGAACGCCGGCGGGTGCTTCCCGCCGCCCCCCGGGTACTTCGAGCGGGTCCGCGAGATCTGCGACGAGTACGACGTGCTGCTCGTCTCCGACGAGGTCATCTGCGCGTTCGGCCGGATCGGGTCGATGTTCGCCTCGACCGACTTCGGCTACACGCCCGACATCATCACCTGCGCGAAGGGCATGACCTCCGGCTACTCCCCCATCGGCGCGATGATCGCCAGCGACCGGCTCTTCGAGCCGTACAAGAAGGGCACGAACACCTTCCTGCACGGTTACACCTTCGGTGGCCACCCGGTGAGCTCGGCCGTCGCCCTGGCCAATCTCGACGTCTTCGAGCGCGAGGGACTCAACGACCACGTGCGCGAGAACGCCCCGGCCTTCCGCCGGACCCTCGAGAAGCTGCTCGACCTGCCGATCGTCGGCGACGTGCGCGGCGAGGGCTACTTCTACGGGATCGAGCTCGTCAAGGACAAGGCGACGCGGGAGACCTTCACCGAGGCCGAGGCGGAGTCGATGCTGCGCGGCTACCTCGACAAGGCACTCTTCGACGCCGGGCTGTACTGCCGCGCCGACGACCGCGGCGACCCGGTCATCCAGCTGGCGCCGCCGCTGATCATCGGCCAGCCGGAGTTCGACGACATCGAGCAGCGGCTGCGCTCGGTGCTCACCGAGGCCCAGAACCACCTCTGAGCCGGCCCACCCCCTTCGCACCCCGCCGCGAAGGGGGTGGCGGCTAGGTTGGGCGGATGACGAGGCAGTCCCGCCACCGCCCGCTGCAGGACCGGCTGCGGCGCGGCCGCGACCACCCGGCCTACCGCGAGGTGCACGACGCGGCGAGCCTGCTCGCGCTCACCGACCAGGACGCACCGCTCACGGGGTGGCGCCTCCAGGGCATCGACCTGGCCCCGCACGCCGAGCACCTCTCCCGCGTCGACGTCCACGGGATGGTCGTCCTCGGGGGCCATGTGCCCGCCGACCTCGCCCGGGACCTCACGGCGCGGGGGGCCGTCCTCATCCCCGAGGACCCCACGTGCCCGGTCGACCCCTTCCGCTCGCGCCTCTACACGGCCGGCGACCTGTACGCCGGGCTGGAGAGCGAGGGCTACGAGGCCACCGTCGACGCCCGTGCGTACGCGTGGAGCCGGGAGCGGCACACCCGTCGGGACGCCTACGCCACGCTCCTGCGGGCGATGCACGACGACGCCATGCACGACGCCCTCACCGAGCTGCTGCACCAGCGCGCCACCGTCGGGGTCATGGGCGGGCACGCGCTCGAGCGGGGCGGCAGCGACTACACCGCGGCGGCGCGGCTGGGCCGCACGCTCGCCGACGCCGGCCTGGTGGTGCTCACCGGTGGCGGGCCGGGCGCGATGGAGGCGGCCAACCTCGGCGCCAGCGCCCCCGGCGTCGCGGCCCTCGACGCGGCGGTCGACCTCCTCGGCACGGTGCCGGGCTTCCGACCCTCGGTCGACGCGTGGGCCCGGGTCGGCTTCGCCGCCCGCCGGCTGCTCGAGGAGGACGGAGCGAAGGGCGCCGCACCCCGCAGCGTCGGCATCCCTACGTGGTTCTACGGGCACGAGCCGCCGAACGTCTTCTGCGACGGCATCGCCAAGTACTTCTCCAACGCCCTGCGCGAGGACGTCCTGCTCGCCTCGAGCACGCACGGGCTCATCGTCCTGCCGGGCGCCGCGGGCACGGTCCAGGAGATCTTCCAGGCCGCCACCCCGCTGTACTACCACGCCGACGAGGGGCGGCCGCCGCCACCGCTCGTGCTCGTCGGTCTCGAGCACTGGACCGAGACACTCCCGGTGTGGCCCGCCCTGCGCGCCCTCGGCAGCGGTCGGCCCCTCGGTGAGGCGACCCACCTCGTGGCGACCCCGGAGGAGGCGGCCGCGATCGTCCTCGCCCCCTGACCGCTCGTCCTGCACGATTAGTTACTCGCCGGTAGTCTCTGCAGCGTCTCCTTCGCCACACCCACAGGAGTCTCTCGTGACACCGACCAGGCGCCGGGTCCGGCGCACCCTCACCCCCTTCGCCCTCCTCCTGCTCGTGCTCTCCGTGGCGGTCGCCGCACCGGCCGCGAGCGCGGACCCCTCCCCCTGGTACGAGCAGACCGATCCCCTCCCCGAGGACTCCGAGGTCAACGTCTCCGGGGCACCGATGACCGGCACCACCTCCGACGGTGAGGTGCGCGGGCTCATCGACCTGCACACCCACCTGATGTCCGACGAGGGCTTCGGCGGGGAGATCGTCTGCGGCAAGACCTTCAGCGAGCTCGGCATCGAGGACGCGCTCGTCGACTGCGACAGCCACGGCACCGACGGACGCACCGCCCTCATCGAGAACGTCACGAACCTCGAGGGCAAGGGGCCGCTCGACCCGCACTCGACCGAGCTGTGGCCCTCCTTCGACGACGCCCCGAAGTGGTCCTCGCTCACCCACCAGCAGATGTACTACCGCTGGATCGAGCGGGCCTGGCGCGGCGGCCAGCGGATCATGGTCGCCAACACCGTCAACAACAACGTCCTGTGCTCGCTGCCGACGCAGATCAACCGTCACTCCTGCAACGACATGGACACCGTGCGGCGTCAGGTGCAGAGGACCAAGGACCTCGAGGCCTTCATCGACGAGCGCCACGGCGGACCGGGCCAGGGCTGGTTCCGCATCGCGTACACGCCGCAGGAGGCGCGAGAGTACATCGAGCAGGGCAAGCTGGCCGTCATCCTCGGCATGGAGGTCTCCAACCCCTTCGGCTGCGGTCTCGCGGTCGGCCTGCCGAAGTGCACCAAGGCCGACATCGACGCCGGCCTCGACGAGGTCAAGGAGATCGGCATCCGCTCGATGTTCCTCTGCCACAAGTTCGACAACGCGCTCTGCGGCGTGCGCTTCGACCCGGGCACCCAGGGGATGGTCGTCAACGCCGGCAACTTCCTCAACACCGGGCAGTTCTGGCAGGTCGAGCAGTGCCGGACCGAGCTGCACGACAACACCGTCGAGGGCGGGGTCCTGCCGCCCAAGGTCGCCCGGCTCATGCCGGTCCAGGCGCTGCCGGTCTACCCGGAGGGACCGCACTGCAACAAGCGGGGCCTGACCGAGCTCGGGGAGTACGCGCTGCGCGGCATGATGGAGCGCGGGCTCATCGTCGACATCGACCACCAGGGCGTCAAGGCCGCCCAGCGCACCCTCGACATCCTCGAGGCCGAGGACTACCCCGGCGTCATCTCGAGCCACTCGTGGATGGACAAGCACTTCACGGAGCGGGTCTACCGGCTCGGCGGGTTCATCGCCCAGTACGGCCACGACGCGCGCAGCTTCGTCGAGGAGGGGGCCGCCGAGGCCCCGATCCGGGACGAGTACGACGTCGGCTACGGCTTCGGGATGGACATGAACGGCTTCGGGGGCACGCCGCCGCCGCGGGACGACGCGGGCAGCACACCGCTGGAGTACCCCTTCCCCACCGTCACCGGCAAGGGCACCGTGGACCGCCAGGTGACCGGTCAGCGGATCTGGGACTACAACCGCGACGGGGTGGCCCACTACGGGATGATCCCGGACTGGGTGCAGGACATGCGCACCATCGGGGGCGCGGACGGCGAGGCGGTCGTCGAGGACCTGCTGCGCGGCCCCGAGTCCTACCTGCGCACCTGGGAGTCCACCGCCGGGTGGGAGCCTCGCTCGCCGTAGGCGACGGGGGCTCCGCCCCCTTCGCCCGTCCTCGCGGGCGCCGGATCAGCTGAAGACGATCGTGCGGCGCCCGCGGAGGACGACCCGGCGCTCGACGTGCCAGCGCAGCGCCCGGGCGAAGGCCATCGCCTCGAGCTCGGCGCCGGTGCGGGCCAGCTGCTCCGGGCTCATCCGGTGATCGACCCGGCGGAAGTCCTGCTCGATGATCGGCCCCTCGTCCAGGTCCGCCGTCACGTAGTGCGCGGTCGCGCCGATGACCTTCACCCCACGGTCATGGGCCTGGCTGTAGGGCCGGGCGCCCTTGAAGGAGGGCAGCAGCGAGTGGTGGATGTTGATCACCCGGCCCGGGAGGTCGTGGCAGAGGTCCTCGGAGAGCACCTGCATGTAGCGCGCCAGCGCGACCGTCTCGACCCGCTCGGCCGCGATGATCTCCCGCAGCCGCGCCTCGGCCTCGGGCTTGGTCTCCTTGGTCACCGGCACGTGGTGGAAGGGGATGCCGTGCCACTCGACGACCTCGCGGAAGTCCTCGTGGTTGGAGACGACGGCCGGGACCTCGACGTTGAGCTGGCCGGTCCGCACGCGGAAGAGCAGGTCGTTGAGGACGTGACCCTGCCGGCTGACCATGACGAGCATCCGGTGGGGCACGTGGGGGTCGTGGATGGCCACGTCCGCGCCCAGCTCGCTCGCGAGCTCGCCCCGGGCCGCCTCGAGGACCGAGGGGTCGAGGTCGGTCTCCCCCTGCAGGTGCATCCGCAGGTGGAACTCCCCCGTGCTCGGGTCGCCGAACTGCTGGCTGTCCAGGATGTTCAGCCCGAGCCGGACCATGACACCGGTGACCGTGTGCACGATGCCACGACGGTCCGGACCGGAGAGGGTCAGGACGATCTCGCGACCGGGGTCGGCGGGCACCAGGGCGGCGACCTCGCTGCTCATGCGGCCCCCGACGTGGCCGCGGCCAGCTGGCCGCAGGCACCGTCGATGTCGCTGCCGCGGGTGTCCCGGACCGTCGTCGGGATGCCGTGGGCGCGCAGCCGCTCGACGAACTGCTGCTCGACCCCCGGCCGGGAGGCGGTCCACTTCGAGCCGGGGGTCGGGTTCAGCGGGATCG
Source organism: uncultured Janibacter sp. (assembly GCA_964430615.1). Taxonomy (GTDB): domain Bacteria; phylum Actinomycetota; class Actinomycetes; order Actinomycetales; family Dermatophilaceae; genus Janibacter. The sequence goes on from CAYSGN010000054.1 coordinate 13,585, forward strand.
GGTTGACGTGCACCCAGCCCTTGCCGCGGGCCAGCAGCTTCTCGGCGAGCAGGTCGGCACGCCAGGCCTGGTCGTTCATGTCCCGGATCATCGCGTACTCGATGCTCACCCGACGGCCGGTCGCGAGGAAGTACCGGTGGGCGGCATCGATCGCCTCGTCGACCTTGAAGCGGGTGTTGATCGGCACGAGCTCGTCACGCAGCTCGTCGTCGGGCGCGTGCAGGGACAGCGCAAGGGTGACGGGGATGCCTTCGCTGGTCAGGCGGTCGATGCCAGTGACGAGACCGACCGAGGACATCGTGATACCCCGCGCGCTCATCCCCAGCCCCTCCGGCGAGGGGTCGACCATGCGTCGGATGGCACCGATGGCGGCCTTGTAGTTGGCCAGTGCCTCACCCATCCCCATGAAGACGACGTTGGTGACCCGGCGGCCGGCGGACGATCGGGGGCTGCCCCCTTCGTCGGCCTCGTCGCCGAGCTCGGCACCCTCGAGCACGGGTGCGACGAGCTCGCCGGAGTCGGCGAGCATCCGGTTCGCGGCGACGACCTGGTCGACGATCTCCGCGGTCGACATGTTGCGGGTCAGGCCCTCCTGCCCGGTGGCGCAGAAGGGGCAGTTCATCCCGCAGCCGGCCTGGCTGGAGATGCAGATCGTGGCCCGGTGGCGGTAGCGCATGAGCACCGACTCCACGAGCGCCCCGTCGTGCAGGCGCCAGACCGACTTCAGCGTCGCTCCCTGGTCGGCGCTGATCGTGCGCACCGGCGTGAGCAGGCGTGGCAGCAGCGCCGCGGCCAGCTCCTCCCGCCCGGCCTTGGGCAGGTCGGTCATCTGCGCGGGGTCGTCGGTGTGGTGGGTGAAGTAGTGCGTCGAGAGCTGCTTGGCGCGGAAGCCGGGCAGGCCGAGCTCCTTGGCGGCCTCGACCCGTCCGGCGAGATCGAGGTCGGCGAGATGGCGCGGGGGCTTGCCGCGCCGGGGCGCGGTCATCGTCAGCTGGCCGGGCTCCGGGCGCGTCGTCGAGGGTGTGGGCAGGTCGGTCATCGGGCCCATTGTCTCAGTACGGCGCGATGAGTCGCAGCGCCCACCAGAAGAGCGGCACGGTGAGCACGAGCGAGTCGAGACGGTCCATGAGCCCACCGTGCTCCGGGATGAGGCGGGACATGTCCTTGACGCCGAGGTTGCGCTTGATGCTGGACTCGATGAGGTCCCCGATGGTCGCCACCGGCGCGATGACCGCGCCGAGGAGGGCACCCTGCCACCACTCGCCCCCCAGGGCCAGCGGCACGCTGATCCCGCCGACGAGGGCGCAGGTGAGGACGGATCCGCCAAGGCCCTCCCAGGACTTCTTCGGCGAGAGCTTCGGAGCCATCGGGTGCTTGCCGAAGAGGACACCGAAGGCGTAGCCACCGATGTCGGAGAAGACGGTGATGAGGATGAAGAGGAAGATCCGCAGACGTCCCTCCGGCTCGGAGATCATCAGCACCGCGAAGCCGGCGAGGAAGCACGGGTAGAGCAGCACGAAGGCCCCGGCCGCCACGTCCCGCAAGGCGTCGGTGACGCCCTCCGCGACCCGCCAGACGAGGACCGCCACGAGCGCCAGGCTCGTCGCGAAGACCAGCCCCTCCGCACCTTTGAGGTACCCCGCCAGCACCATGCCGAGAGCACCGGCCACGACCGGGACGAAGGGGACGTGCAGGTCCCCCTTCGCCAGGGCCTCGCGCAGCTCCCACACCGCGAGCACGAGCGCGACGGCGACCAGACCGGTGAAGGCCGCGGGGTGGATGAGGAGGCAGGCGATCGCGATCGCGCCGAGGACCACCCCGGCGGTGATCGCGACGGGGAGGTTGCGTCCGGCCCTCCCCGAGCCGCCCGAGGCGCTCGGGCCGGCGTGACTCGCGGCGGCCTCGGGTTCGCTCACCTCAGACCTCGGTCAGCTCGGCTTCCTTGGCCTTGAGCAGCCCGTCGACGATGTCGACGTACTTCTTCGTCAGGGCGTCGAGGTCCTTCTCCCCGCGCACGCCCTCGTCCTCGCCGACGTCGCCGTCCTTGACCGCCTTGTCCATGGTGTCCTTGGCCGCGCGGCGCACGTGGCGGATGGCGACCTTGGCGTCCTCGCCCTGGGAGTTGGCGAGCTTGACGTACTCCTTGCGGCGCTCCTCGGTGAGCTCCGGCATGGTGATCCGGATGACGTTGCCGTCGTTGCTCGGGTTCGCGCCGAGGTCGGAGTCGCGCAGCGCGGACTCGATGTTGCCCATGGAGGACTTGTCGAAGGGGCTGATGATGAGCACCCGGGCCTCCGGCGCCTGGAAGGAGGCGAGCTGCTGCAGCGGGGTCGGCGTGCCGTAGTACTCGACCATGACGTTGCTGAAGAGGCCGGGGTTGACCCGGCCGGTGCGGATGCCGGCGAAGTTCTCCTTCGCGACCTCCACCGCCTTCTCCATCTTCTCCTCGGCCTCGCGCAGGGCTTCTTGGATCATTGTCGATGGCTCCTTCTCCGGCCGTGCGGCCGTCGCTGCTGGGGCGGCCCCGGGGCCGCGTCGGTCTGTGGGCAGTCTCTCACTCAGGAGGTGACGAGGGTGCCGATGGGCTCGCCGAGCAGCGCCCGGGTGACGTTGCCCTCCCCCTCCATGCCGAAGACGACCATCGGCAGGTGGTTCTCGCGGCACAGGCTGAAGGCAGCCGCGTCCACGACCTTGAGGTCCTCCTGGAGAGCCTGCTCGTAGGTGATCCGGTGGAGCAGCTGCGCGTCGGCGTCCTTGCGCGGGTCGGCGTCGTAGACCCCGTCCACGCCGTTCTTGGACATGAGGACGACGTCGCACTTGATCTCCAGGGCGCGCTGGGCGCTCACCGTGTCGGTGGAGAAGAAGGGCATGCCCGCGCCGGCGCCGAAGATGACGACCCGGCCCTTCTCGAGGTGGCGCATGGCCTTGCGCGGGATGTACGGCTCGGCGACCTGCCCCATGGTGATCGCGGTCTGCACGCGGGTGTCGATCCCGACCTTCTCGAGGAAGTCCTGGAGGGCCAGGCAGTTCATGACCGTGCCGAGCATGCCCATGTAGTCGGCTCGGGTGCGGTCCATGCCCTGCTCCTGGAGCTGGGCCCCGCGGAAGAAGTTGCCCCCGCCGATGACGATGGCCACCTGCACGCCCTCGCGCACAGCGGCCGCGATCTGGTCGGCGACCTCCCGGACGACGTCCGGCGCGACCCCGACCTTGCCCCCGCCGAAGACCTCGCCGGAGAGCTTGAGGAGGACCCTGCGCGCCTCGGTGCTGGTCTGTTCGGTCACGTCGGCACTCCCTGGGTGATGAGAAACTCTTCGCCGCGAATCTTCCCATACCCGCCCGAGGAGCGCCGAGCCAGC
>CAYSGN010000055.1:0-16751 GCA_964430615.1 uncultured Janibacter sp.
CCACGCTGACGAAGAAGATGGCCGAGGACCTCACCGACTACCTCCTCGACAAGGGGGTGCGGGTGCGCTACCTGCACTCCGACATCGACACCCTGCGCCGGGTGGAGCTGCTGCGGGAGCTGCGGATGGGCCAGTTCGACGTGCTCGTCGGCATCAACCTGCTCCGCGAGGGCCTCGACCTGCCCGAGGTCTCCCTCGTGAGCATCCTCGACGCCGACAAGGAGGGCTTCCTGCGCAGCGCCCGCTCGCTCATCCAGACGATCGGTCGCGCGGCGCGCAACGTCTCCGGTCAGGTGCACATGTACGCCGACTCGGTCACGCCGTCGATGCAGGAGGCCCTGGACGAGACGAACCGGCGCCGGGAGAAGCAGCTGGCCTGGAACCGTGAGAACGGCGTGGACCCGACGCCGCTGCGGAAGAAGATCGCCGACATCACCGACATGCTCGAGCGGGAGGACGCGGACACGGATGCCCTGCTGGGCTCCGGCCGCAGCCGCTCCCGAGGCAAGACGGATGGGTCCACCCCCGGGAAGGGGGGCCCCGAGGCGTCAACGCGCCGCGAGCGCGACCTCCCGGCGGCGGAGCTCTCCCAGCTCATCCAGGACCTCACCGACCAGATGCACCAGGCGGCGACCGACCTGCACTTCGAGCTGGCCGGCCGGCTGCGCGACGAGATCTCCGACCTCAAGAAGGAGCTGCGCCAGATGACGGCCGCCACGCGGTAGTCGGGGTCCACGGCCGGTTGGCGTCCGTTCCCGCCGCGGGTGTGGGACGATGACCCGACACGGAGGGGAGTATCCCCACGCGGTGTCTCGTCATCACGGTCGGGTGACCGACCCGGGACACCGGCCTCACGGCGGGAGAGACCTCCGGACGTCACTGTCCGCTGTCCGGAAGGTTCCCGTGATCTCGCTCGCCGCGCACCCCGCCATCATCAGTGGCGGGACGATGGACATCCCGACCTGGGTGTGGCTGCTCACCCTCGGTGTCGCCGCCGTCGTCCTCACGTTCGACGTCATCTGGGTGGCGCGCAACCCGCACGTCCCCTCGACCCGCGAGGTCACCACCGCGCTGAGCATCTACATCGGCGCCGCCGTCCTCTTCGGCATCGGGCTGTGGTGGCTCCAGGGCGGGGAACGAGGCACCGAGTTCTTCGCCGGGTGGATCACCGAGTACTCGCTCTCGGTCGACAACCTCTTCATCTTCATCCTCATCATGGCGAAGTTCGGGGTGCCGCAGCGCTACCAGCAGACGGCGCTGCTGTGGGGCATCATCATCGCCATCGTGCTGCGCACGATCTTCATCTTCGTCGGCGCCGCGGCGATCAACCAGTTCTCGTGGGTCTTCTACATCTTCGGCCTCTTCCTCGTGTACACGGCCGTCAAGCTCGCCCTGGAGAAGGACGAGGACGAGGACTGGGAGGAGCCGGCCCTCATCGGGTGGGTCCGCAAGACCTTCCCGAGCACGACGGAGTGGTCCGCGCACCTCTTCACGAAGGAGAACGCCAAGCGGGTCATCACCCCGCTCTTCATCACGGTGGTCGCGCTGGGCATGACCGACCTGCTCTTCGCGCTGGACTCCATCCCGGCGGTCTACGGGCTGACCAAGGAGCCGTACATCGTGCTCACGGCCAACCTCTTCGCCCTCATGGGGCTGCGCCAGCTGTACTTCCTCATCGGCGGACTGCTGAAGAAGCTCGTCTACATGAGCATCGGCCTGGCCGTGCTGCTCGCCTTCATCGGCGTCAAGCTCATCCTGCACGCCCTCCACGAGAACGAGCTGCCCTTCATCAACGGCGGCCAGCACGTGCCCGTGCCGGACATCCCGATCTCGGTCTCGCTCGGTGCGATCGTCGTCATCCTCGGGGTCACCACGGCGGCCAGCCTCTGGAAGACCCGCCGCGACGAGCAGCAGGGCATCTCCCAGCACTGACCAGCGACGAAGGGGGTGGGCCCGGTCACCGGGCCACCCCCTTCGCCTGCTCAGGTCGGGTCCGACCCCGCGCGCCCGTGCCCGAGGACGAGCGCGCTGGCAGCCACGACGAGGGCCATGCCCAGGAGCTGGACCCCGCCGAGGGTCTGCCCGAGCACGATGAGGCCCGCGAGGGCGGCGACGGCGGGCTCGAGGCTGAGCAGGATCCCGAAGACACCCGCCGAGAGCCGCCGCAGCGCGAGGAGCTCCAGCGAGTAGGGCAGGACCGAGGAGAGGACGGCGATCCCCAGCCCCTTGAGCAGCACCTCGGCGTCCCAGCCGGCGGTCCCGTGGCGGGAGATGTCGAGGAGGGCGAAGGGGGCGATGGCCACCGTCGCGACGACCATGGACATCGCGAGCCCGTCCAGCCCGGGGAAGGCCGCACCGGCCCGCCCGGAGAAGATGATGTACACCGCCCAGCAGACACCGGCCGTCATGGCGAGCAGGATGCCGGTGCCCTCGAGGTCCTCGAGGGGCACGCTGAGCGCGCGGGAGATGAGCAGCACGCCCGCACCGGCCGCGGCGACGGCCACGAGGTCCCGCGGGCGGCGGGAGAGGGTCGCTGCCAGGGTGAGCGGCCCGAGGAACTCGATCGTCACCGCCACCCCGATCGGCAGGTGCCCGAGCGAGCCGTAGAAGGCGAAGTTCATGAAGCCCATCGCCAGCCCGAAGCCGATGATGGTGGCCCAGTCCCGTCGCGCGTGGCCCCGCCAGGTGGGGCGGGCGACGACGAGGAGCAGCGCGGTGGCGATCCCGAGGCGCAGCAGCACGGAGCCGGCCGCGCCGATCTGCGGTACGAGCGTCGCGGCGAGCGCGCCCCCGAACTGCACGGAGACGACGGCCGCGAGCACGAGGACCAGGGCGGAGCCGGAGGAGGATCGGGTCACGCCCGGACACTAGTAGGTCCGGCGGATCGGCTCACGAGGGTGTCACGGTGCGACGGGCTGCTCGGCCACGGTCGCGTCGGGCCGGCGGGCGCCTCGGCTGATCAGCACGCCGAAGACCGTCGCGAGGACGTACATGACGATCGAGTAGACGGCGGAGGGGATCGCGACCTGGACGTTGTCGAGGACGCTGAGGGCGATGGTCAGCGCCACGGTGGTGTTGTGGATGCCGACCTCCATCGAGGTGGCGACCGCCTGCCGCTCGCTCAGGCGGAGCAGCCGCGCGCCGGCGTAGCCGATGGACAGGCTGGCGAGGCAGAAGAGGCCGGTGACGAGACCGACGTCGCGCAGGTACTCGCCGATGTTCTCCCGCTCGCCCAGGAGCGCGCCCACGGCCACGAGGGCGAGGACGAGGATGGAGAAGACCCGCACCGGTCGGTCGGCGCGGCGGGCGACGTCGATCGAGCGCCGGCGCACGAGCATGCCGATGGCGACGGGGACGACGACGATGGCGATGACCTGGAGCACCTTGCCGAACTGCAGCCCGAGGTCGCCGTCGACCCCGAAGTAGCCGATCGCCAGGTTGGTGATGAGCGGGATGCTCACGGCCGCGAGGACCGAGTTGATGGCCGTGAGGGAGATGTTGAGCGCGACGTCACCGTGGAAGAGGTGGCTGAAGAGGTTGGCGGTGGTCCCTCCCGGCGAGGCCGCCAGCAGCATCACCCCCACGGCGAGCAGGGGATCGAGGTCGAAGAGGACGACCAGGCCGAAGGCGATGACCGGGAGCACGAGCACCTGGATGATGAGGGCGACGACGACGGCCCGGGGCGAGCGGGCCACCCGGCGGAAGTCCTCGACCGTCAGGGACAGGCCGAGGCCGAACATGATGATCGCCAGCGCGATTGGCAGGCCGACGGAGATCAGTGCGGAGTCGTTCATGATGTGGAGCCCCTCGTCTCATGGCGTTTGCCATAGTGAACACCACGGCGAGCGGAAACGGGGCCTCTGCCCGTGCCGTGAGCAGGGTGTCGACGGGACCGGTCGGACCACTTAGTCTCTTCGGGTGGCCCGGGCGTGACGCCCGACAACTCATCAGAGGTGGATCGTGTCGACGTACCTGTCGTTCCTTGCCCTCGTGCTCGTCATCACGATCGCGCCGGGGCCCGACTCGGCACTCACGCTGCGCTCCGCGCTCGTGCGTGGCCGCTCCGAGGGTCTGCTCACCATGGCCGGGGTCAGTGCCGCGGGCGCGGTCCAGGGCCTGCTGGCGGCGGGCGGGCTCGGCGCCATCATCCTCGCGAGCAAGCCGCTCTTCCTCACCGTCAAGTGGGTCGGTGCCGCCTACCTCCTCTACCTCGGCGCCCAGGCGCTGTGGACGGCGTGGCGGGGCAGCTTCGCCGGCGACGGGCTCGACGGCACGGGCGAGGCACGGGCCCGGTCCGCCCGGGGACGCACCTTCGGCCAGGGCTTCCTGTGCAACATCACCAACCCCAAGGTGCTCGCCTTCAACATCGCGGTCCTGCCGCAGTTCGTCGGTGGCGACGCCGGGGTGGGCATGCTCGCGATCTACGCGTTCAGCCTCGTCATGCTCGGCAGCGTCTGGCTCACCGGCCTCGTGCTGCTCGCGGACCGCGCGCGCACGGTCATGACGGCCCCGCGGGTGCGTCGCCGGATCGAGGGGGCCATGGGCGTGGTGATGATCGGCTTCAGCGCGACGGTGGCCTCGACGCACTGAGACCGGCCGGGGTCACCAGCCCCGGTCGCGCCACTCCTCCAGGTGCGGACGCTCCGCGCCGAGCGTGGTGTCCGAGCCGTGGCCGGGGTAGACCCAGGTGTCGTCCCCGTAGACCGCGAAGACCCGCTCGGTGACGTCGGCGAAGAGGGAGTCGAAGCTCTGGCCCGGGTTCTTCGTGTTCCCCACACCGCCGGGGAAGAGGCTGTCGCCCGTGAAGAGGTGCACCCACCCGTCGGGGTCGTCGTAGGCGAGGGCCACCGACCCGGGGGTGTGGCCACGCAGGTGGACGACGTCCAGGGTGATCTCTCCGAAGGCGATGGTGTCGCCGTGCCGCAGCCGCACGTCCGGAGCGAGCGGCAGTGCCGGCGCGTCGTCCTCTCCGGCGTAGGTCCGCGCACCCGACCACCGCGCCGTCTCCTCGAGGGCCCGCACGTGGTCCCAGTGCTGGTGGGTGGTGACGAGGTGGTCGAGGCGCTCGCCCCCTTCGCGCACCAGGTCGCGGATGCGACCCGCCTCGTCGGCGGCATCGACGAGCAGCTGCTCGCCGGTGCCACGGCAGGTGAGCAGGTAGACGTTGTTGTGCATGTCGGAGACCGACATCTTGCGGATGGTCAGGGAGGGCAGCTCCCGGACGGCCACCGGGCCGCCGGGCACCACGTCGGGGTCGTACCCGTCCGGGCGCTCCTGCCCGTGCTCGCTCGTCATCGCGATGCTCCTTCGATGGGGTCGATCGGTGTGGACGTGGGCGTCGAGTCCGGCTCGTCGTCCTGCGCCATGGCCCGCTCCGCGTCGCGCAGGGCGTAGGCGCCACCGATGAGGGTGAGGTGGCTGAAGGCCTGGGGGAAGTTGCCGACCTGGCGGTCGTTCGGCACGTCGTACTCCTCGGCGACGAGACCGACGTCGTTGCAGAGGCCGACGAGCCGGCGCATGAGGGCGTGGCCCTTCTCCAGCTGACCGGTGAGCGCGTAGGCGCTGACGAGCCACCCCGAGCAGGCGAGGAAGGGGTGCTCGTCGCCGGCGAGCCCGTCGACCCCGCTCTCGGTGCGGTAGCGCAGGAGGAGCCCGTCGCGCATGAGGTCCTGCTCCACGGCGGCGACCGTGCCGTGGACGCGGGGGTCCTCCGGGGGCAGGAAGCCCACCATGGGGATGACGAGCAGCGAGGCGTCCACCTCGGTCGTCTCGTAGTGCTGGGTGAAGGTCTGACGCTGCTCGTTCCAGCCGCGCTCGAGCACATCGGCCTTGACCCGGTCGCGCAGGTCGCGCCACAGCTCCACGTCGCCGTCGTAGCCGTGCACCTCCACGGCCCGGATCGCCCGGTCGAAGGCGGCCCACACCATGACCCGGGAGTGGGTGAAGAACCGCTTGGGTCCGCGCATCTCCCACAGGCCGTGGTCCGGCTCCTGCCAGTGCTCCGCCAGGTTGCTCACGAGCGCGCGCTGGATCGCCCAGGACTGGGGGGACTCCTCCAGACCCTGCGCGCGGGCGTCCTCGAGCGCGATCATCACCTCACCGAGGACGTCGGTCTGCCGCTGGGCGACCGCGCCGTTGCCGACGCGCACCGGGCGGGAGCCGGCGTAGCCCGGGAGGTGCTCCAGCTCGCGCTCGGGCAGCTCGCGGCCGCCGTCCACGGCGTACATGATCTGCATGTCCTCGGGGTCGCCCGCGATGGCCCGCACGAGCCAGTCCCGCCACAGCTTGGTGGCGCCGACGTAGCCGGACTTCAGCAGCGCCTCGAGCGTGAGCGAGGCATCGCGCAGCCAGCAGTAGCGGTAGTCCCAGTTGCGCACGCCGCCGAAGTCCTCGGGCAGGCTCGTCGTGGCGGCGGCGACGATGCCGCCCCGCCGCGTGTCGGTGAGCAGGCGGAGGGTGAGCAGCGACCTGACGACGGCCTCGCCGTACGGACCCTCGTAGGTGCAGCGCGAGGCCCACTCGCTCGAGCGCTCGTAGGTGGCCTGGATCCGGGCGTGGATGTCCAGCGGCGGCGGGATCGGCTTGTACGAGGCGAACCACGTCGTCGAGAAGTTGTAGTGCTCGCCGGCGCGTACCGTCCACCGGTCGTAGTGGTGCCCGTCCTCGGCGTGGGGCAGCCGTGAGCCGCGGAGGATGAGCATGTCGTTGCCGGCGATGGCGGTGAGCACGTCGTCGTCACGCTCGTGCCCGGGGGAGTGGGCCACCCACGGGCGGACCCGGCCGTAGCCGGTGCGCACGATCCACTCGTGCTCCATCTCGACCTCGCCCTCGAGGCCCTCGACGACGCGGATGAGGTCCGCGCGACCGTCGCCGAGCGGCATGACATCGGTCACCTTCACGGCACCGGTCGCGGTGCGGTGGACGGTCTCGAGGATGAAGGTGTCGCCGCGGTAGGAACGGGTCGACGTGGCCTCCCCGACGGGGCCGATGAGCCAGCGGCCGTGCTCCTTGGTGCCCAGCAGGGCGGCGAAGCAGGACGGGGAGTCGAAGCGCGGCAGGCAGAGCCAGTCGACCGACCCGCCCCGGGAGATCAGGGCGGCGGTCTCGGTGTCACCGACGGCGGCGTAGTCCTCGATCGGGGTGCTCATCCCCACAGGCTAGGCGAGGGGAGCCTGGCGGGCCGGGAGGGAGGTGGGGCTGTCGGGGGCGCCACCTAGAGTGGAGGGCGTGACTGTTGCCAAGGCCGCCGGCTCCCGCCTGCACGACCGCCTCCTCGTGCAGGGGGCCCGTGAGCACAACCTCAAGAACATCCACGTCGACATCCCGCGGGACTCGCTCGTGGTCTTCACCGGCCTCTCCGGGTCGGGCAAGTCGTCCCTCGCCTTCGACACGATCTTCGCCGAGGGCCAGCGTCGCTACGTCGAGTCGCTCTCGGCCTACGCCCGCCAGTTCCTCGGGCAGATGGACAAGCCGGACGTCGACTTCATCGAGGGACTCTCGCCCGCCGTCTCGATCGACCAGAAGTCCACCAACCGCAACCCCCGCTCGACCGTCGGCACGATCACGGAGGTGCACGACTACCTCCGGCTGCTCTTCGCCCGCGTGGGCCGTCCGCACTGCCCGGTCTGCGGGGAGCCGGTCACGCGGCAGAGCCCGCAGCAGATCGTCGACCGTCTCCTCGAGCTGCCCGAGCGCACCCGCTTCCAGGTGCTGGCCCCGGTCGTGCGCTCCCGCAAGGGGGAGTTCGCCGACCTCTTCTCGGAGCTGCGGACGAAGGGGTACAGCCGGGCCCGGGTGGACGGTGAGGTCGTCGGCCTCGACCACGCGCCGACGCTGGAGAAGCAGGTCAAGCACACCATCGAGGTCGTCGTCGACCGGCTCGTGGCCAAGGGTCCGCAGGACCGGGCCGCCAAGCAGCGGCTCACCGACTCCGTCGAGACCGCGCTCGGGCTCGCCGGCGGGGTCGTCGTCGTCGACTTCGTCGACCTCGACGAGGACGACCCGCAGCGGCAGCGGCGGTACTCGGAGAAGATGGCCTGCCCGAACGACCACCCCCTGGGCATCGACGAGATCGAGCCGCGCTCCTTCTCCTTCAACTCCCCCTTCGGCGCCTGCCCGACGTGCACCGGGATCGGCACCGAGCTCGAGGTGGATCCCGAGCTCGTCGTCCCGGACGAGGAGAAGACCCTGGCGGAGGGCGCGATCGCGCCATGGGCCCAGGGCACCCAGTCGGCGCAGTACTTCCAGCGCACCATGGCGGCCCTGGGGGACGACCTCGGCTTCGACATGGACACGCCATGGCGCGCGCTGCCCGCACGGGCGACGAAGGCCCTGCTGGGCGGGCACAACCACAAGGTGCACGTGCGCTACCGCAACCGCTTCGGGCGGGAGCGCTCCTACAGCACCGGCTTCGAGGGGGTGGTGCCCTTCATCAAGCGGCGCCACCTCGAGACCGAGTCGGAGTGGAGCCGGGAGAAGTACGAGGGGTACATGCGCGAGGTGCCCTGCCCGGAGTGCGACGGCACCCGGCTCAAGCCGGAGGCGCTGGCCGTCCTCGTCGGCGGGCACAACATCGCGCAGGTCTCGGCCCTCTCGATCGCCGACGCGGCCGGCTTCCTCGACACCGTCGACTTCACCGACCGCGAGCGGCAGATCGCTGAGCAGGTGATCAAGGAGATCAACTCCCGGCTCGGCTTCCTCCTCGACGTCGGGCTGGACTACCTCACCCTCTCCCGGGCGGCGGCGACGCTGTCCGGGGGTGAGGCCCAGCGCATCCGGCTCGCCACGCAGATCGGGTCCGGCCTGGTCGGGGTGCTCTACGTGCTGGACGAGCCGAGCATCGGGCTGCACCAGCGGGACAACCACCGCCTCATCGAGACGCTGACCCGCCTGCGCTCGCTCGGCAACACCCTCATCGTCGTCGAGCACGACGAGGACACCATCGCCGCCGCGGACTGGATCGTCGACATCGGTCCCGGCGCCGGCGAGCACGGGGGGCGAGTCGTCCACTCCGGCCCGATGGCGGAGCTGCTGGAGAGCGAGGACTCCCTCACGGGCCAGTACCTCGCCGGCAAGCGCCGGATCGAGGTGCCGGCCGTGCGGCGGCCGCAGGTCCCCGGCCGCGAGGTCACGGTGCACGGGGCGCGCCAGCACAACCTGCACGGCATCGACGTCACCTTCCCCCTCGGGAACTTCGTGGCCATCACCGGGGTCTCCGGCTCCGGCAAGTCGACGCTGGTCAACGACATCCTCTACAACGTCCTCGCCAACCAGCTCAACGGCGCCCGCCGCGTGCCGGGACGGCACCGCACGGTCACCGGGCTGGAGGAGCTGGACAAGGTCGTGCACGTCGACCAGAGCCCCATCGGGCGGACCCCCCGCTCGAACCCGGCGACCTACACCGGCGTCTTCGACCACATCCGCCGACTCTTCGCGGAGACGAGCGAGGCCAAGGTGCGCGGCTACCAGCCCGGCCGGTTCTCCTTCAACGTCAAGGGTGGTCGCTGCGACGCCTGCTCCGGTGACGGCACCCTGAAGATCGAGATGAACTTCCTCCCGGACGTCTACGTCCCGTGCGAGGTGTGCCACGGGGCCCGGTACAACCGGGAGACCCTCGAGGTGCACTTCAAGGGGAAGAACATCGCCGAGGTCCTCGACATGCCGATCGAGCAGGCGGAGGAGTTCTTCTCGGCGGTGCCCGCCATCGCCCGGCACATGAAGACCCTCAACGCCGTCGGTCTGGGCTACGTGCGCCTCGGCCAGCCGGCCACCACCCTCTCCGGCGGCGAGGCGCAGCGGGTCAAGCTCGCCGCGGAGCTGCAGCGCCGCTCGAAGGGCCGGACCGTCTACGTCCTCGACGAGCCGACGACCGGCCTGCACTTCGAGGACATCCGCAAGCTGCTGCACGTGCTCCAGGGCCTGGTGGACAAGGGCAACAGCGTGCTGGTCATCGAGCACAACCTCGACGTCGTCAAGAGCGCCGACTGGATCATCGACATGGGCCCCGAAGGGGGTGACGGCGGCGGTCGTGTCGTGGCCGAGGGCACGCCCGAGCAGGTGGCCGCCGATCCTGGTTCCTACACCGGCCGGTTCCTCAAGGGCGTCCTCGAGCAGTCCGACGTCGCGCCCGTGGTCGGCGAGGTCGTGCCGGAGGAGCCGGCCGGTGCGGACAAGGGCCGGGGTGGGAAGCAGACCGGCGGGAAGAAGAAGAGCGCCGGGAGCCAGGCGAAGGGGAGGACGAAGACCTCCGGGGGCGCGACCAACGGCACGAAGGCGCGCCGATCGGCGGCGAAGACGGTCCCGCCCGGGACGAGCGTCTCCTCGCGGGCCGGCGCCGCGGCCCGCCGCGCGAAGCGCGCCGGGTGAGCGCGGCAGCCCCAGTGACCACCGAGACCGACGACCGACGGAGTCCCGTATGAGCATCAACCGACGCACCGCCCTCGGTGCGGCCACCGCGACCGGCCTGGGCGCCCTCACCGCGTGCGGCGGTGAGGAGGAGGCGCAGACCCGCGAGCCCGGCGGCGAGGACGGACAGCTCACCGTGGCGACCGGCGACGTCCCCGAGGGCGGGGGTATCGTCCAGGAGCGCATCGTCGTCACCCAGCCGAAGGCCGGGGAGTTCCACGGCTTCGACGCGACGTGTCCCCACCAGGGGTGCGCCGTCAACGAGGTGACCGCCGAGAAGATCATCTGCCCCTGCCACGGCAGCACCTTCGACCCGAGCGACGGCTCGGTCATCCAGGGCCCGGCCGAGAGCGGCCTGACCAAGATGAAGGCGACCGTCGAGGGCGAGAAGGTCACCGTCTCGTAGTGTCGAACCGTGGCTGATCCGTCGACCTATCGCCCCGCGGCCGGGTCCATCCCGACCGACCCGGGGGTGTACCGCTTCCGGGACGAGCACGGTCGGGTCATCTACGTCGGGAAGGCCAAGTCTCTGCGCTCGCGGCTCTCGTCCTACTTCCAGGACATCTCGGCGCTGCACCCCCGCACCGCGACGATGGTGCGCACCGGCGCCAGCGTGGAGTGGACCGTCGTGGCCAACGAGGTCGAGGCCCTGCAGCTGGAGTACTCGTGGATCAAGGAGTACGACCCGCGGTTCAACGTCAAGTACCGCGACGACAAGTCCTACCCCTACCTCGCCGTGACGATGGGCGAGGAGTTCCCCCGGGCCCAGGTCATGCGGGGCGCGAAGCGCAAGGGCACCCGCTACTTCGGCCCGTACACCCACGCGTGGGCCATCCGGGAGACCCTCGACCTGCTGCTGCGGGTCTTCCCGGTGCGCACGTGCAGCAAGGGCGTCTTCAAGCGGGCCGAGCAGTCCGGCCGGCCCTGCCTGCTGGGCTACATCGACAAGTGCTCGGCCCCGTGCGTCGGTCGGGTGTCCTCCGAGGAGCACCGCGCCCTCGCGGAGGAGCTGTGCGACTTCCTCGCGGGTGACACCGGCCGCTTCGTGCGCCGCCTCGAGGAGCGGATGCACGATGCTGCCGCGGAGCTGGACTTCGAGCAGGCGGCCCGGCTGCGCGACGACATCGGGGCCCTGACCAAGGCCCTCGAGAAGTCCGCGGTCGTCCTCCCGGACGGGACCGACGCGGACGTCTTCGCCCTGGCCGACGACGAGCTCGAGGTCGCGATCCAGGTCTTCCACGTCCGGGGCGGCCGGATCCGGGGGCAGCGTGGCTGGGTCGCCGAGAAGGCCGCCGAGGACCTCCCGGTCATCGTGGAGCACCTGCTCCAGCAGGTCTACGGCGGCGAGGAGGTGCCTCGTGAGGTGCTCGTGCCCGTCCTGCCCCCGCAGCCCGAGGACGTGGCCGCCTGGCTGCGCGAGCGCCGGGGGAGCCGGGTGGACCTGCGGGTGCCCCGCCGTGGCGACAAGCGGGCACTCATGGAGACCGTCGAGCGCAACGCGACCCAGTCCCTGTCCCGGCACAAGGTCGCTCGCGCGGGCGACCTGACGGCGCGCAGCCAGGCGCTCGAGGACCTCCAGGACGCCCTGGGGCTGGACGAGGCACCGTTGCGGATCGAGGGCTACGACATCGCCCACGTCCAGGGCAGCGACGTCGTGGGCTCGATGGTCGTCTTCGAGGACGGCGTGCCCCGGAAGGGGGAGTACCGCCGCTTCATCGTGCGCGGCGACGTCGACGGACGCACCGACGACACCGCCTCCATGCACGAGGTGCTCCAGCGGCGCTTCGCCCGCTACCTCAAGGACCGGGACCGCGCGGGCGTCGATCCCGAGACCGGCGAGGCCCAGCGCTTCGCCTACCCGCCCAACCTCGTCGTCGTCGACGGCGGTGCTCCGCAGGTGGCTGCGGCGCAGCGGGTCCTCGACGAGCTCGGCATCGACGACGTCGCCCTCGTCGGGCTGGCCAAGCGCCTCGAGGAGGTCTGGCTGCCCGGGGACGACTACCCCGTGATCCTCCCGCGCACGAGCGAGGCCCTCTTCCTCCTCCAACGCCTGCGGGACGAGGCGCACCGCTTCGCGAACACCTTCCACCGGCAGCGACGCAGCCGCTCGATGACCCGGAGCGCGCTCGACGACATCCCCGGTCTCGGCCAGGCCCGCCGCAAGGCCCTCCTGGCCCGCTTCGGCTCGGTCAAGCGCCTGCGCGCCGCCACCGAGGAGGAGATCGCCGCGACCCCGGGGATCGGTCCTGCCCTCGCCGCCCGGGTTGCGGCAGAGTTGGCCACGAAGGGGGCGACGCCCGCCGTGAACCTCACCACCGGTGAGGTCATCGACGAAGGAGATGACAGTGACTGAACCACAGTCCGAGCTGCCCGACGACGCCCCCGAGCTGGTCGTCGTCACCGGACTGAGCGGTGCCGGCCGCTCGACCGTGGGCAATGTCATGGAGGACCACGGCTGGCACGTCATCGACAACCTGCCGATCGCCCTCCTGCCGCAGCTGCTGCGGATCTCGGAGTCCCCCGACCCGGACGGACGCGAGCGCGAGGCCGCCGGGATCCCGACGATCAGCCGCCCGGCGAGGATCGGGATCGTGCTCGACGTGCGGGCCCACGGGTTCGACACCCTCGTCGCGTCCTTGGAGACGCTGCGGGAGCGCGGGTGGCACACCCGGCTGGTCTACCTCGACGCCTCCGACGACACGCTGGTGCGCCGCTTCGAGAGCGTGCGGCGCCCGCACCCGCTCCAGGGCGAGGACGACCGGCTCCTGGATGCGATCCGGCGAGAGCGGGACGTGCTCTCCCCGGTCCGTGAGGCCGCGGAGATCATCGTGGACACCTCCGGCCTGAACGTGCACCAGCTCAGCCGCAAGACGAGCCCGATCTTCATGACGCAGGCGGCCGAGCGGGTGCGGGTGGCGGTGCTCTCCTTCGGCTTCAAGTACGGCGTGCCGCTGGATGCGGACTTCGTCTTCGACCTGCGCTTCCTGCCCAACCCGCACTGGGTGCCGGAGCTGCGTCCGCACACCGGCCGCGAGCGCCAGGTGTCCGAGTTCGTCCTCGGCCAGCCCGGGGCCAAGGAGTTCGTCGACGGGGTGGATGCGCTGCTCCAGCCGGTCATCGCGGGGTACCTGCGGGAGAACCGCCGGTACATCACCGTGGCCGTCGGGTGCACCGGGGGGAAGCACCGGTCCGTCGCCGTGGCCGAGGCGCTCGCCGCGAAGCTCGCCTCCGACGAGGTCGCGACCTTCGTCGTGCACCGGGATCTGGGGCAGGAGTGAGCGTGCCGGACTCCCTGCGCTCCTCCCGGGTGGTCGCCCTCGGTGGAGGGCACGGGCTCGCCGCCTCCCTCTCCGCCCTTCGCCTCGTCTGCGAGCAGGTCACCGCGATCGTCACGGTCGCCGACAACGGCGGCTCGTCCGGCCGGCTGCGCGGTGACTTCGACGTGCTGCCACCCGGTGACCTGCGGATGGCGCTCACGGCCCTGTGCGACGACACCGAGTGGGGCCAGACGTGGAGCGATGTGCTCCAGCACCGGTTCACCGGTGACGGCGACCTCTCCGGCCACGCGCTCGGCAACCTGCTCATCGTCGCCCTGTGGCAGCTGCACGAGGACCCGGTCACCGGCCTCGACCTCGTGGGGCGCCTGCTGAGCTCCCGCGGTCGGGTGCTCCCGATGGCCGCGGTGCCGCTGGACCTCGTGGCGGAGGTCAGCGGGCTCGACCCGGACGACCCCGCCCGGACCACGACGGTCAACGGTCAGGTGGCGATCGCCCGTACCAGCGGCCTCGTCGAGTCCATCCGGCTCGTCCCCGAGGACCCTCCCGCCCGGCCCGAGTCCGTGGCCGCCGTCATGGAGGCCGACAGCATCATCCTCGGCCCCGGCTCCTGGTACACCTCCGTGCTCACGCATCTGCTCGTCCCGCGCCTCCGGGACGCGCTGTGCCGGAGCAGGGCCCGCAAGGTGCTCACCCTCAACCTCGAGATGCACACGGCCGAGACCCGGGGCTTCTCGGCGTCCCGGCACATCGAGACCCTGCACGCGCTCGCGCCGGAGCTCCAGGTCGACGTCGTGCTCGCGGACCCGCGAGCGGTCGTCTCGCCGGAACGCCTCCAGCAGGTGTGCGAGGTGCTCGGCGCAGAGCTCGTCGTCTCGCCCCTGGCCCGTCAGGATCGGGAGGGTGAGCACGATGCACTACGGCTGGCCGCCGCCTACCGTGACATCCTTGGCTGATCGGGACACCCACCGAAAGGAACGATCTCCATGGCGATGACCGACAAGGTCAAGGACGAGTTGAGCCGTCACGAGGTGACGAAGACCTGCTGCCGCAAGGCGGAGGTCGCCAGCCTCCTTCGATTCGCCGGTGGTCTGCACAAGGTGGGCCGCGAGATCGTCGTCGAGGCCGAGCTGGACACGGCCAACGCCGCCCGGAGGCTGCGCAAGGACATCCACGACCTGTACGGCTACACCTCGGAGCTCATGGTCCTCCAGGCCGGCGGCCTGCGGAAGGGGGCGCGCTACATCGTCCGGGTGGGCGCGGACGGGCAGGCGCTCGCTCGCCAGACCGGGCTCGTGGACGCCGAGCGTCGCCCGGTGCGCGGGCTGCCCCCGCGGGTCGTCGGTGGCGGGGAGTGCGACGCGGAGGCGGCCTGGCGGGGCGCCTTCCTCGTCCACGGGTCCCTGACCGAGCCCGGACGCAGCTCGTCCCTCGAGATCACCTGCCCCGGCCAGGAGGCCGCTCTGGCCCTCGTCGGCGCCGCCCGCCGGCTGGGGATCCCCAGCAAGTCCCGCGAGGTGCGCGGCGTGGACCGGGTCGTCATCCGTGACGGCGACGCGATCGCCGCCATGCTCACCCGCCTGGGCGCCCACGACTCCGTCCTGGCCTGGGAGGAGCGACGGATGCGCCGCGAGGTGCGGGCGACGGCCAACCGGCTGGCCAACTTCGACGACGCCAACCTGCGCCGCTCCGCCCGGGCGGCGGTGGCCGCAGGGGCCCGGGTGCAGCGCGCCCTGGAGATCCTCGGCGACGACGTCCCCGACCACCTGCGCGAGGCGGGACGACTGCGCCTGGAGCACAAGGAGGCGTCGCTGGAGGAACTCGGCCAGCGGGCCGAGCCGCCGATGACCAAGGACGCGGTCGCGGGGCGCATCCGGCGCCTGCTGGCCATGGCGGACAAGCGGGCCGAGGAGCTCGGTGTGGCCGGCACGGAGGCCTCGCTCACCTCGGACATGCTCGACGGATGACCGGGCCGGCCGTGGTCCGATGCGCGGACAGGGCCGATCCATTCCCCGGATTCCCTGTGTCTCCCCGACCCGGAGGTCATAGGGTGTGGATCACAGACGGGGCCCGCTCCGCGGTCTCGCCCAGGACGCTCTTGGGAGGCAGCTCGTGACAGTTCGTGTAGGCATCAACGGTTTTGGTCGGATCGGACGTAACTTCTTCCGGGCCGCGATGGAGTCCGGGGCCGACCTGGACATCGTGGCCTTCAACGACCTCGCCGACGACGAGACCCAGGCGCACCTGCTCAGGTACGACTCGATCGTGGGTCGGTACACCGGCAGCGTCGAGGTCGTCGAGGAGGGCATCTCGGTCGACGGCAAGGTCGTGCGCTCCTTCGCCGAGAAGGACCCGAGCAAGCTCCCGTGGAAGGACCTGGGCGTCGACGTGGTCGTCGAGTCGACCGGGCTCTTCACGAAGGCCGAGGCGGCCCGGGCGCACATCGACGCCGGGGCGAAGAAGGTCGTCATCTCCGCGCCCGGCAAGAACGTCGACCTCACCATCGTCATGGGCGTCAACGACGAGCTCTACGACCCGCAGCAGCACGTCATCGTCTCGAACGCCTCCTGCACGACCAACTGCCTCGCGCCCCTGGCCAAGGTCCTCCACGACGGCCTGGGGATCGAGAAGGGCCTGATGACCACGATCCACGCGTACACGGCCGACCAGAACCTCCAGGACGGCCCGCACAAGGACCTGCGACGGGCCCGGGCCGCCGCCCTCAACATCGTGCCGACGACGACCGGGGCCGCCAAGGCGGTCTCCCTCGTCCTCCCGGAGCTCGAGGGACGGCTGGACGGCTTCGCCTTCCGCGTGCCGGTGGCCACCGGGTCGGCGACCGACCTCACCTTCGAGGCCAGCCGGGAGACCTCCGTCGAGGAGGTCAACGAGATCATGCGCGCCGCCGCGACCGAGGGACGCATGAAGGGGCTGGTCACCTACACCGAGGACCCGATCGTCTCCAAGGACATCGAGACCGACCCGGCCAGCTGCATCTTCGACGCGGGCATGACCAGGGTCATCGGCAACCAGGTCAAGGTCGTCGGCTGGTACGACAACGAGTGGGGCTAC
>CAYSGN010000056.1:0-16549 GCA_964430615.1 uncultured Janibacter sp.
ACTACTCCTTCGGCGGGTGGAAGAACAGCCTCTTCGGCGACACCCACGCCCACGGTGTCGAGGGCGTGCACTTCTTCACCCGGACCAAGGCCGTCACGCAGCGCTGGCTCGACCCCAGCCACGGGGGACTGGACCTGGGCTTCCCGCAGAACGACTGACCCGGAGCGCGGGCGCGGGGCGAAGGGGACGGCTGCTCCCCTTCGCCCGCCCGCGCTGACAGACTGGGACGGACACCGACGTCGCCCCGAGGAGGACCCCGTGAGCCCCATCCCGCCCGAGGACATCGACATCAACGGACACGACGGGCTGCTCATCGGGTCGATGTGGAGCCCGCCCGGCGAGCCCACGTGGGTGGCCGTGCTCGTCCACGGGTACGGCGAGCACGTCGGGCGCTACGCCTGGGTGGCCGACCGGCTCACCGCCGACGGTGCCGTCGTCTACGCGCACGACCACATCGGGCACGGACGCAGCGAGGGGGAGCGGGTCCTCGTCGAGGACTTCGAGCCGGTCGTCGACGACCTGCACCTGCTCGTGCTGCGCGCCCGAGAGGAGAATCCCGGCCTGCCCGTCGTGCTCATCGCACACTCGATGGGCGGGATGATCGGTGCCCGCTACACCCAGCGCCACCCGGAGGAGCTCACCGCGACCGTGCTCTCCGGGCCGGTGCTCGGCTCCTGGGAGCCGACGAGGCTCGCCGACCTCGACGAGATCCCGCCGACCCCGATCGACCCGTCGGCGCTCAGCCGCGACGAGGAGGTGGGGGAGGCCTACGAGCAGGACGAGCTCGTCTGGCACGGCGACTTCAAGCGACCGACGCTCAAGGCGCTGGCCGCCGAGCTCGACACGATCAGCGCGGGTGGGCGACTCACCGTCCCGACGATCTGGCTGCACGGGGAGGACGACACCGTCGTGCCGATCGGCCCCACCAGGGAGGGCTGGGAGCAGATCGCCGCCAAGGACTCCAGCAGTCGTACCTATCCCGGCGCGCGGCACGAGATCTTCAACGAGACCAACCGGGACGAGGTGCTGGGGGACGTGCTGGCCTTCGTCCGCGAGCAGCTGGCCAGCTGAGGGGTGGGACTTCCTTAGGGTGATGTGCGCCTGGGTGGAACTTTCCCTAGGGGGATGCGCACCTGGGTGGGTGCCTGCGTCCTAGCCGCGGGCCAGGGTCTTCAGGCGGGTGGCCGGGTCCACGAGGTCGTCGGGGTCGACGACCTTCCCGGAGGCGATGAGGCGCTCGGCCATCCGCACGTCCTTGGCGACCGCGGCGGTACCGACGCCGGCGGCGCAGACCACCCGGCCGGTCTCGTCCAGCCCGAGGTGCACGGCGGTCCCGTCCGGCTCCGGACGGCGCAGCCACGTCGAGGCGGCCGCGGCCATCCCGGAGACCTGGAGCGAGAGGTCGTACTGGTCGGACCAGAACCACGGCACCGCCTCGTGGGTGACCTCCTCCCCGCGGATCGAGGCGGCGGCCGTGACGGCCTGGTCGTGGGCCATCCGCCAGGACTCGAGGCGCTGGTGACGTCCGAGGAGGGCCACCGGCCCGTTGACGCAGTCACCGACCGCCCAGACCTCGGGCGCGCTCGTGCGCATCTGCGCGTCGACGACGATCCCGTCTGCGACCTCCAGCCCCGCCGCCTCCGCCAGCGCCGTGTCCGGGACGGTGCCCACCGAGACGAGCACGTGGTCGACGAGCAGTTCCTCGCCGTCGGAGAGGCGGGCGCGCCACCGCCCTTCGTCCTCCTCGAGCGAGGCCACCGTCGTGGAGGTACGAAGGGAGACCCCCTCCCGTCGGTGGCGGGAGACCAGCTCCTCGGCCACCGGCTCGGGGACGGCGCGGCTCATCGCGCGCTCGCCGAGCTCGACGACGGTGACCTCCAGGCCCCGGGTGCGCGCGCTCGCGGCGACCTCCATGCCGATGAGGCCGGCACCGATGACGAGCAGGTGCCCGCCGGCCTCGAGGTCGGCCCGCAGCCGCAGCGCCTCCTCCCAGGTGCGCAGCGTGGGAGCGGTCTCCGGGAGGTCCGGGACCCGGCGCGCCCGTGCACCGGTCGCGATGACGAGTCGGTCGTAGGGGAGGACCTCCCCGCCGGCGAGCCGCACCTCGTGGCCGGTGACGTCGACGGCGTCGACGTGCTCTCCCGGTCGCAGGGTCAGGCCGGGCACGTCGAGGCGCCCGCCGCGGTAGGGCTCGACCGCCTCGGGGACCTCGTCGAGGAGGACGTTCTTGGACAGCGGCGGTCGCTCGTAGACCGGCCGGTCCTCCGCACCGACCAGGGTGATCGTGCCCTCCCAGCCGCCGGTGTGCAGCTCGTGGGCCACCCGGGCGCCGGCCTCGCCCCCGCCGATGATGACGACATCCATGGGTCCAACGTCGCACACCGACGATCGGGCGTGCTCGCCTCCCCGGTCCTTCTCTCACCGACCCCTGCTCACCGTCCGCGAAGGGGGCTGCGCGCGAGGCCCCCTTCGCGGACCTCGCGCGGGGGTGGGCGCAGGTGTGGGCGGGGCGCAGCGCGGGGGAGGGTGAGCGGTCAGAGGGCGGGGGTCAGCGACCGGACCTCCTCGATCGTCACCGGGCGGCCCTGCGCGGCCGAGAGCGTCGCGGCCTCCGCGGTCCACGCCGTGCCCAGCGCGTCCTCGACGGTGCAGGGGTTCTCGGCCTCCCCCGCGGCGAGGCGCGTGAAGGCGGCCAGCTCCGCCCGGAAGGCGTCCCCGAGCCGGTCCATGAAGAACTCGTGCGGCGGACCGGCCGGCCAGGTGACGCCCGGCTGGGTCGAGCGCAGCGGCAGCCCGTCGTCGAGACCGGCGGCGACGGAGTCGCGCACACCGTGGACCTCCAGGCGCACGTCGTAGCCGCGCCCGTTGGTCCGGGTGTTCGAGACCACGCCGATCGTGCCGTCGCTCAGCGTCAGCAGCACCGAGGCGCTCGTGTGGTCGCCGTGCTCGGCGTACATCTCCGGGGCGGCGTCCGGGTCGACCGTGCCGACCGCGTGGACCTGCACGACCTCCTGGCCGCTGACCCACCGCACGGCGTCGAAGTCGTGCACCGAGCAGTCCCGGAAGATCCCGCCGCTCACCGCGAGGTAGCCCGCGGGTGGAGGCGCCGGGTCGAGAGTGGTCGAGCGGACCGTCGTCAGCCGGCCGAGCTCCCCCGTCGCCACGGCCTCGCGTGCGGCGACGAAGGCGGGGTCGAAGCGGCGCGGGTAGCCGATCTGCACCGGGACCTCGCTCCCCGCGACGAGGTCGCGCACGGCCAGCGACTCGGCGATGGTCCCGGCGATCGGCTTCTCGCAGAAGGTCGGGACCCCCTTCGCCACGGCGGCCCGGATGAGCTCGGCGTGCACGTGCGTGGCGGCGGCGATGACGACGCCGTCCACCCCCGAGGCGAGCAGCCCCTCCGGCGTGGCGACCGCGCGCGCCGTGGGCAGCTGCCCGGTCACGGCGTCGACGGCGACATCGGCCGGGTCGGTGACGACGAGCTCGTCGACCGCCTCGAGGCCGGCGAGCGTGCTCGCGTGGAAGGCGCCGATACGGCCCAGCCCGATGAGTCCGATGCGCATCAGTCCTGCCCTCCGACGACCTGCTGGTCCCAGTCGATGACCGACCCGGTGACCACGCCCGAGCGCCCCGAGAGGAGGAAGACGACCGCGTCGGCGATCTCGTCGACCTGTCCGAGCTTGCCCATGGGCAGCTGCTCGCCGGCCCGCTCCACCCAGTCGTCCCCGGCGTCGTGGAAGCGCCGCTGCGTGGCGTCCTCCCCCTCGGTCTCGGTCCAGCCGATGTTCAGCGCGTTGATCCGCACCCGGTCGAAACGGTGCGCGTGGGCGGCGTTCTTCGTCAGCCCGTTCAGCCCCGCCTTCGCGGCCACGTACGCGGCCAGGTAGGGCTGACCGCCGCGGGCGCTGATCGAGGAGATGTTGAGGACCGTCCCCGGCTCGCCCCGCGCGACCATGTCGGCGACGGCGGCCTGCATCGTGAAGAACGGGCCGCGCAGGTTCGTCGCGACGTGCCGGTCGAAGAGCTCGGCGTCGGTGTCCAGCAGGGTCCCCCGATCGGTGAGCCCGGCGCAGTTGACGAGGCAGTCGATCCGGCCGTACCGCTCGATCGTCGCGCGCACCATGCCGCTCGCCTGGTCGGCATCGGCCACGTCCCCGACGACGGCCGAGGCGCGCTCGCCGAGCTCCGCGGCGAAGGCCTCGGCACGCTCTCGGCGGCGGCCGGTCACGACGACCCGGGCACCTTCGCGCACGGCGGCCCGGGCGATGCCCGCACCGACGCCTGAGGTGCCGCCGACGACGAGGACGATCTGATCGGTGAGCAGGTGGTCCACGGGTCTCCTCAGCTGGTCCGGCGCGCGGCGGCGTGGTCGGCGAGGCGCTCGGCGAGCGCCTCGGGGGATGCGTCCTCGGCCAGAGCCTGCCGGACGACGTCGGCCTGCGACGGGGGCGACATGCCGTCGACCGGCTGGTCCAGATCGAGATTGGTGGGGAAGGCGTAGCCCTCCGCGCTCGCGGCGACGGCGTGCTCGACATCCTGACCGGCGGCGCGGCGGGCGCGCAGCGCGGGGTAGACCGCGGTGACGACCCGCTGCCGGTCCACGACCTCCATGGCCCGACCGAAGGGGGAGGAGATCTGCAGGAGGTTGGCCATCCGACGGATGTCGGCGGTGCTGTTCGACCCGGCCGCGTGGAAGAGGGCGGGGTTGAAGAAGACGGCGTCCCCCTTCGCCAGGGGCAGCTGCACGTGGTGCCCGGTGAAGTACTCCTGGAACTCCTCCAGCCAGTAGGCGAGGTAGCCGCTGGGGTACTTCTGGGAGTGCGGCAGGTAGAGGGTCGGCCCGGACTCGACCGGCATGTCGCAGTGGGCGATCGCCCCCTGGAGGGTGAGCACGGGGGAGAGCGCGTGCACGTGCCGCGGGTAGCGCTCGGTGACCTCCGGGCTGGTGAAGCCGAGGTGGTAGTCGCGGTGCACGGTCTGGCCGACGCCTCCGGGACCGACGACGTTGACCTGGCTCGTGACCTGGTAGCCCGGGCCGAGCCACGCACGCGAGGCGAGGGCGATGAGGTCGTTGGCGTAGTAGTCGACGAAGTCCTCGGGGTGGTCGACCGCGAGCTTCTCCAGGGCGTTCCACACCCGGTCGTTGGCCCCCGGCGCGGCGAAGTGGTCGCCGGCCGTACCCCCTTCGCGGCGCTGCTCCTCGATGAGGCCGTCGAAGGCGGCGGTGACCCGGTCGACGACCGCGGGCTCGAGCGCCCCGGTGATGACGAAGATCCCAGCGCCGTCGGCGAGGACGTCGGCGAGCTCGATCTCGAGCCGTTCGGCGCCCTCTGCGGTGCCGTCCGCGGCGCGCAGGGCGGCGGCCGAGTAGACGGGGACCTGCTGCTCGAGGCGCTCGGCGTGGGGCGGGAGCTCATGCTCCTGGCGGGCGAGGAGGTCGGCCAGGTCCTGCACGCTGCACTCGCTCCGGCGCATGCGGCCGGCGAAGGGGGTGGACGTCGTCGTCATGCCTCCAGCCTCGCGCCCGGCGCGGCCCCCGGGAAGGGCTCGGGGACCTCAGAAGTACCTCAGCACCGGGGTCAGAGGACCGACCAGTCCGCCATCATCATCCGGTCCTCGTGCTCGAGGTTGTGGCAGTGCACGACGTACCGGCCGCGGTAGCCCTCGATGGGCACGAGCACCTCGGCGCGGGAGGCGGGGCCGACGTCGATGGTGTCCTTCCACGCCGGGGCCCCGTCCTGCTCGACCTGGAAGTGGACGAGGTGGGCGTGCACGGGATGGTGCACGTCCGTCGTGATGCGCCACCGCTCGACCGTGCCGAGCTCCGCGCGGAAGAGGTCGTGTCCGGGTCGGTAGTGCTGCCCGTTGATCATCCACATCGACCTCCCGTCTCCCTGGCCGGCTCCCGATCCGCCGGAGCCACCCGACCCGTGGTGGGCGTGCGAGCTCAGCTCCTGGGGGCCGAGCCGCCGCCCGAGCGCCAGGTGGAGGTCCCGGGTGCGCACGACGCGGGAGGGGTCGATGCGCTCGATCCGGGAGAGCTCGTCCGGGACGCGCGTGTCGTCCCGGCCGCCGCGCCGGGCCACGTCGAAGCGCATGACGAGCCCGAGGTCGTCGTCGCCGAAGCGGTTGCGCAGGGTGACCCGCTCGCCGACGGAGTAGCTCGAGAAGTCGATGACGACGTCGGCGCGCTCGGCGGGGGCGAGGGTGAGCGAGCGGCGCCGGTGGGGGCGGGTGAGCAGCCCCTGGTCGGTGCCGACCTGCACGATCTCGCTGCGGGGGTCGAGGGTGAGGTCGAGACGACGGGCGTTGCAGGCGTTGAGGATCCGCACGCGGTACCGCGCCGCGTCGACGTCGGTGCGTGGCCACGGGGCGCCGTTGACGAGGACGCAGTCCCCGAGCAGCCCGCCGTGGTAGCGCTCCTGGATCCCGTCGGGGGTCATCGGGTAGAGCAGCTCGGCGTCCTCGCCGAAGGAGCGGTCGGTGATGACGAGGGTCAGCTCGCGCTCGCCGGCGGGCAGCCCGAGGTCCTCCTCCGCCGGGTCACGCAGCACGAAGCCCCCGGCCAGTCCGGCGTAGACGTTCGGGCCGGTGAGGTCCATCGTGTGGTCGTGGTACCAGAGCGTCGCCGCACGCTGCCGCAGCGGGTAGCGGTAGGTCCGGGAGGTGCCGGGCTCGACGTGGTCGGTCGGGTACCCGTCGTCCGCCGCGGGGGTCACGCCGCCGTGCAGGTGGTTGACGACCGGGTGGTCCAGCTCGTTGCGCAGGGTCAGGCGCAGCTCCTCCTCCTTCGTCGCCTCGATGGTCGGGCCGGGGAAGGTGCCGTCGTAGCCGGCGATCTCGGTGGTCCGCCCGGGCAGGATCTCGACACCGCGCCGCCGGGTGGTCACCTGCGCCTCCCGGCCACCTCCGCGAAGGGGGCGGGTGCGCAGCGTCGTCAACGGCGGCAGGTCCGTAGTGAAGGGCTCGGGCAGGGGGATCCGGCTGGGCAGCAGCGCACCGGTCGACCCGCCCGGGGCGGTCAGCGAGATCCCGCAGCCGCTCAGGCCGACGCCGGCGACGACGCCGCCGGCGAGGGTGAAGAGCTGACGTCGGGAGAGGCTCATCGCCGGGCCCCCTTCGTCCAGGACCACCCGGCCAGCCAGAGGGCGGTGGCGACGAGCAGCACGCCGAGGGGCACGTGGACGCTCAGCGTCCGGGTGGCGCCGAGGGCGACCTGGGCGGTCGTCGCGACCATGAGGAGGATCGAGGCGGGCAGCAGGAACCAGCGGCGCGCGACGATGCCCAGCAGGCCGCCGACGGTGCCGACGACGACCGTGACGATGACGAGGAGCGCCCCGACGACGTTGTGCAGGTCGATCGCCGGGTAGCTGCCCTGGAGGAAGGAGCCGATCGAGACCGGCTGGAGCACGAAGAGGACCGCCTGCAGGCTCGCCAGGACGCGGAAGGTCCACAGCAGCACGAGGTGCACCGGTGTGGTCGAGGTGGCGGTCACCGGCTGGGGGACGGCGGTCTGGATCATGTCTCCGACGCTATGGATCGGCCGGGGCGGACCACCATCCCGCGGTCACCCGAGGTCGGGGTGGGGCTGACCCCCCTTCGGGTGTCGGGCTTGACCCTCACGCGACGTGAGGCCGCAGAGTCTCTGCCATGACCGGGATCGCGTACCAGACTGACCTCATGGAGGCGCTCACGGTGGGACAGGTGGCCGAGACCTTCGGCGTGACGGTGCGGACGCTGCACCACTACGACGAGATCGGCCTGCTGCACCCGTCGGAGCGCAGCCACGCGGGCTACCGCCTCTACACCGGCGATGACCTGCAGCGGCTGGGCACCGTCGTGCTCTACCGCCGCCTGGGCTTCCCGCTGGAGGAGATCGGTGAGCTGCTCGAGGCCGACGGGTCGCAGGTGGTCGACCACCTGCGGCGTCAGCGCGACGCGGTCACGGCCAGGTTGGCGGAGATGACCGACCTGGTGGAGTCCATCGATCACGCACTGGAGGTAGTGATGAACGACCAGCCGGCCACCACCGAGGACCTCAAGGAGATCTTCGGCGAGGGCTACCAGGAGGAGTACCAGGACGAGGCGGAGCGCCGCTGGGGCGACACGACGGCCTGGCGCCAGTCCCAGGAGCGCACCGCGCGCTTCACCAAGGAGGACTGGGCCCGGGTCAAGCAGGAGACCGAGGCCTTCGAGGCGGCGGTGGGAGCCGCCGTGCGCGACGGGGTCCCGGCCGACGGTGACCGGGCGGCCGAGCTGGCCGAGCGGCACCGGGCGAGCATCGAGGTCTTCTACGACTGCGACCACGCCTTCCAGGTGTGCCTGGGCCAGATGTACCTCTCCGACCCGCGCTTCAGCGAGCACTACGAGGAGATCGCCCCCGGGGCCGCGCAGTGGCTGCACGACGCGATCGTCGCCAACGCGCGCCGGCACGGGGTGGAGTGAGCCCGTGCTCGGGCCCCGGCTCGGGCGGCGCCGCCCCAGGGGCCCGCGAGGTACCGGGTGACCAGATGAACCCCGCCTGCGCACGAGCCGCCAGCTCGTGCGCAGGCGGGGCTTCTCGTGCACAACGGGGTGGCGAGCCGATGCTCCCTTGACAACCTACAACCGGATGGTTGTAGGTTGTCTGCATGGCACCACGGGACGAGAAGCGGGCGGACGCCTTCTTCCATGCGCTCTCCGACAGCACGCGGCGGGACATCCTCCGCCGGGTGCTGGCCGGCGAGCACTCGGTGTCGGCCCTGGCCGAGCACTACCCGATGAGCTTCGCCGCGGTGCAGAAGCACGTGGCGGTGCTCGAGCGGTCCGGGCTGATCACCAAGCGTCGGAGCGGCCGCGAGGCCCTCGCGAGCGGAGACGTGGAGGCCGTGCGTGCGGTCGCCGAGATGCTCGCGGAGCTCGAGGACGTCTGGCGCGGACGGGTCGCGGGGATCGACGCCCTGCTGGCCGAGGACACCACGAGCGATTGACCACACCACCTGGAGCACAGCCATGCCACTGACCGACGTCACCACCGACACCGACACCCTCACCATGACGATGACCTGCGACTTCCCGGTCACCGTGGAGCGCCTCTGGCAGGTGTGGGCCGACCCCCGCCAGCTCGAGAGGTGGTGGGGTCCGGAGGGGTACCCGGCCACCGTCACCGAGCACGACCTGACCCCCGGCGGCCTGGTCGAGTACCACATGACCGGACCGGACGGTCAGCTCCACCCCGGCGGCTGGGAGGTCCTGGCCGTCGACGCACCGCGGCGTCTCGAGCTGCGCGACTTCTTCGCCGACGCCGACGGCAACCCCGTCGACTCCGCGCCCTCGTCACGGATGGTCGTCGAGCTCACCGCGACCGAGACCGGTGCCCGCATGGTCACCACCTCGACGTGGGAGTCCGCCGAGGCCATGCAGCAGGTCCTCGACATGGGCGTCGTCGAGGGCTCGACCTCCGCGGTCGGCCAGCTCGACGCCCTCCTCGCGGCCTGACCCACCCGGAGCGGGCTCGTCGACCTCGTCGGCGGGCCCGCTCCTAGAACCGTGTCCAGAAGGCCTGCTCCGCGTGGAAGAGCGTGTCCTGGCCGTGCCGGTCGACGGGGTAGGACTCGGTGTGCAGCCACCCGTAGTTGGCGTTGTGCGCGCCCACCCGCGTGCGCCCCTCGCGCGCGAAGGCGGCCTCGACACCGGCGCGCGAGACGGTCTCGAGGAGGTCGGCGGCCGGGTCGCTGCGGCAGGTCGCCCCGAGCTGCCGGCCCACGCCGAAGTCGTGCTCGTGGAGAGCGTCGTGCACCGCACGATGGTCGGGGTGCTCGTAGACGTAGCAGTCCGGGTGCTCGAGGTTGCTGAAGCTCGCACCGACGAGGTCGCCCTCCGGAAGGTCCGCCGGCAGCCCGAGGTCCTCCCGGTGACGACGCACCGTGTCCACGGCCCAGACGACCTCCTCGGCACTCAGGTCACCGTCGCCGAGGTCGAAGGCCACGAGCGCGCCGCGACCGCGCTCGTCCTGCCACACCCGGACCGACCGAGCACCCTCGCCGCAGGCCCGCTCGTCCCGGTCACGGCGACACACCTGGGCGCCTCCCCCCGGGAAGGGCCCCTTCGTGCCCAGGTCCTTCAGCCGGCCGGGCAGCGACGGGTCGTGGGCGGACATGTCCTCCATGAAGGCCAGCCACGACCCCAGGCGGGCCCGTTCGCACGACGGGGTCCACCTGCCCTGCGGCTCCGGGTCGGCCGGACGCTCGAAGGGGGCGTCGAGACCGTCCTCGGCGTAGGCCCGGGGCCGGCAGAAGCCGGTCTCCTCACCGTGGGTGAGCACGATGAAGACCTGGTAGGTACTGGGGGAGTCCTCGACGAGGGACCACCCCTGGAACTCGTCGTCGGGGTGGGGCGAGACGATGTAGTCCACGGACGCGGGAGTCGCCGGGTCATCGTGGGGAGCCCCGGTGCAGGCGGCCGCGAGGAGCGCCGCGAGCGCCAGGCACGCCGCTGCGGCGCCACGTCGGCGCATGCCTCCCCCTTCGCTCGGGCCCTGGATCGGCCCGTTGGTCGATGTCCTCGTCAGGGACGCAGGTAGATCCCCCGCCGGTGCAGGACCGCGGCGAGGGCGGCCCACCCGAGCACCATCATGACGACGAAGCTCACCCGAGGGTGCCCGATGACATCCACCGCCTGCGCCGTGGACACCGCCCAGCTCGTCCCCGTCCCCCGGTCCAGCAGGACGAGCACGAGCAGGTGGCTGCCGAAGTAGACGAGCAGGCTGTTGCGGCCCATCGCGATCTGCGGCCAGGCGATCCGCTCCCGCAGCCGAGCCCACCGACCGCGAGCCGGGGAGTCGAGCAGGGCCATGCCGATGGCGAGCAGCACGACGCCGACGGCGGCGACCCCGAGGGCGAAGGGGGTGGACCACAGCCGCTTCATGACGGGGAGGAGGAGCATGACCAGCAGGGCGACGACCGCGACGAGGGCGGCCCAGGAGACGAGCACGCGCGGGCCCTTGTGGTGCGTCCGGGCGGCCAGGGCCAGATGGCCCGCGGTGGTGCCGACGCAGGTGGTCAGCAGCGCGCCGAGGATGGCCACGAGACCCTCGGGGTCGTGGCCGGCCGCGCCGGACTGGTAGAGGTGAGCCGCTCCGAAGACCGCCGTGTCGATCGTCGCGGACGGGTTGCACTGCGGCGTGAGCTCGCCGCCCGGGCAGCCCGCCTGCCAGGCCATGAGGAAGGCCCCCTGGGTCAGGGCGACCACGGCGGTCACCGCAGCCCAGGCGGCAGGTGTCCGAGCGACCCGGTGGAGCACGCCGACGACGAGGACGAGGACGGCGTAGATCTGCAGCGGACCGGTGAGACGAAGGGAGCCGAGGTCCAGTGACCCGGCGGCCACGACGTTGTAGGCGAGTCCGCACAGGAGCAGCACGACGCTGCGCCGGAAGGTGTCCCCCCAGCCGACCCGGTTGCGGTAGGCGAAGGCCAGCCCGCACCCCGAGAGCGTGACGAACAGCGGGAAGATCATGTCCTCGAGGGTCAGCCCGACCCAGCTGGCGTGCTGGAGCTGCTCCGGGCGGGGCGCGAGGACGCTCACCGTCGTGACGCTGGCGACGAGGAACCATCCCCGGACCCAGTCCAGGGAGGTGATCCGGCCGGGCTTCACCGCCGTGGAGGCGCCGGCGCGTCGCCGCTCGGCCGCTTCCATGGTCATCGCTCCACGATACCCGCGGCGTTCACATAGGCTCGAAACCATGCTGCCCGGCCTCCTCGCCTTCGTCGTCATCACGTCGGCGCACCTGACCGGACAGGTCGTCGCGCCGGAGGGCGTGCTGACCGACATCAGCCAGGTGCTCATCGTGCCGACCCTGGTCTGGGTGCTCCTCGCGGGGACGCCCACCCCCAAGTCCAGGCTGGTCCGGCTCGTGCTCGTCGCGCTCGTGCTCTCCTGGCTCGGTGACTCGCTGCCGCGGCTGGCCCCCGACGGGAGCACCGTCGGTCTCGCGCTGATGATCGTCCCGTTCTTCCTGGCCCAGCTGGTCTACATCGCGGCCTTCCTCCCCTTCGCCCGGAGATCGGTGGTGCGGGACACGCCGATCCTCGCCGGCTACGTCGTCGTCTGGCTGCTCGTCGTCGGGATCTTCACCGCCGGGGACGGCGGGATCCTGCCGGCCGTCGTCTACGGCGGGGTGCTCGTCACCATGGCGGTCCTGGCCACGGGGATCGATCTCCTCGCGGCCGTCGGCGGCGTCCTCTTCGTCATCTCCGACACGCTCGTCGGCCTGGGGACCTTCCTCGCCGTGGGGCTGCCGGTGCACGGCCTCTGGGTCATGCTCACCTACGCCCTCGCCCAGGCGCTGCTCGTCCTCGCGGTCGCCCACGCGGACCGCCGCGCGGCCCCCGAACGGCACCGCCACCGCGAGCCGGAGCACCCGGGGCGCGACGTCCGGGCCTGAGGTGCGCACCCACCGGATCGTCGACATCGCCGAGCAGGCCGGCCTGTCGCCGGCGACGGTCGACCGGGTCCTGCACGGGCGGCGCGGCGCCAGCCCGCGGGCGGTCCGGGCCGTGGAGCAGGCGGTGACCGAGCTGGACCGGCAGGCCGCGGCGCTGCGCCTGGGCGCCCGCTCCCTCGTGCTCGACCTCGTCATGCTCGCCCCACGTCGCTTCTCGGGGGAGGTCGCCGAGGCGCTCGAGTCCGCGCTGACCGGGCTGCGGCCGGCGGCCGTGCGGGTGCGGCACCACCTGCGCGAGTCGGGCACCGTCGAGGACGTCGTCGCCGACCTCGACGGCCTGGGGCGAAGGGGGCGGACCTGCCACGGGGTCCTCCTCAAGGCACCCGACGACCCGCGCGTCGCGGACGCCGTCGACCGTCTCACCGAGCGCGGCATCCCGGTCGTCACGCTCGTCACGGACGTGGAGGGCTCGCGTCGTGTGGCCTACGCCGGGCCGGACCACGACTCCGCCGGGCGCACGGCCGCGCACCTGGTCCACCGCTGGAGCGGGCGGGAGAGCGGGGGTGTCCTCGTCACGTTGAGCAGCGCGGGCTTCGTCGGGGAGCGCACCCGGGTGGCCGCCTTCGCCGCCCAGCTGGCCTCGGAGGCCCCGGGTCTGGTCCTGCGGCGGGTGCCGGACGCCGACGGGCTCGACGAGCGGATGGCCGCCGTCCTCGGTGCCGAGGTGGACGCCCTCGAGGACCTCGTCGGGGTGTACTCCGTCGGCGGTGCGAACCGGGCGATCCTCACCGTGCTCGAGGCGAAGGGGATGCGCCCGGCGGTCTTCGTCGGCCACGACCTCGACGCGGACAACCTCGAGCTGCTGCGCACCGGGCGGATCGACCTCGTGCTGCACCACGACCTGCGCGAGGACGCCCGCCACGCGGTCCGGGCGGTGCTCCAGCACCACGGCCTGGCCCCCGGCTCCCCGACCTCGGCCCCCTCGGGCGTGCAGGTGGTGACCGCGCACAACATCCCTGCACGGTCGACCGCTCGCGGCTGATCCCGCCGCGTCCCTCAGACCAGGTCGGCGGCGGCCTCCTCCCGCGCCCCGTCCACGTCCTCGACCTCCGGCGGAGGGGTGGAGACGGTCATCCCGGTGAGGACCGTGACCCCCGCGAGGACGGCGAGGAGGGCGAAGGCGGCCTGGGCCCCCTTCGCCAGGTCGGCGGTGCTCGGGTCGGACCCGGCGACGAGCGCCATCACGGCGATGCTCGTCGCGGTGCCGGCCGCGCCGAAGACCTGCTGGGAGGAGCCGAGCAGCGCCGAGCCGTGGGCGTAGAGGTGCTGCGGCAGCGAGCCCAGGCCCGCGGTGAAGAGCGGGGTGAAGAGCAGCGCGAGGGAGAGGCTGAGCAGGACGTGCAGCGCGAGGACCGTCCACGCCCCGACGCTCGGGATGAGCAGGGCGAGCAGCGCCAGCGAGACGGTCAGCCCGATGCTGCCGGGCAGGATGAGCGGCCGCGCACCGAGGCGGTCGTAGAGACGGCCGATGGTCGGGCCGAGCAACCCCATCGCGAGGCCGCCGGGGATGAGCAGCAGACCGGCCTCGAGGGTGGTCATGCCGAGCCCGTCCTGGAGGTGGATGGGCAGGAGGATCAGCGAGCTGATGAGTCCCGCGAAGCCGACGCACATCGTCACGAAGGCCCCGGTGAAGCTGCGGAAGCGCAGGGTGCGCAGGTCCATCAGCGGGTCCCCGCCCTTCGTCAGGGCGAGCTGGCGCAGCACGAAGGCGACCATGGCCACCGCCGCGACCCCGGCCGCGAGCAGCGGGTCGATCGCCGGCTCGGCGGCCGGTGCCCCGTCGGTGGGCTGCCCACCACCCAGCCCGGAGAGCCCGTAGACCAGGCCGCCGAAGCCGATGGTCGCCAGGAGCACGCTGGGCAGGTCGAGGCGGCTGTGCTCGCGCTCGCCGACGTCGGGCAGGCGGCGCAGGCCGAGCCACAGGGCCACGAGGGCGATGGGCAGGACGGTGAGGAAGATCAGCCGCCAGGAGCCCATGCGCAGCAGCACACCGGAGACCGCCGGGCCCATGGCGGGGGCGACGGCGATGACGAGGGAGACGTTGCCCATCGTGCGGCCGCGGTCGGCGACGGGCACGAGGGTCATCAGCGTCGTCATGAGCAGCGGGACCATCACGGCGGTGCCGGAGGCCTGCACGACGCGCGCGGCGACGAGGACGCCGAAGGTCGGGGCGAACGCGGCGATCGTCGTACCGACGCTGAAGAGGCCCATCGCGAGGGTGAAGGTGTGCCGCACCGCGAGGCGCTGCATGATCCACCCGGTCATCGGGATGACGACGGCCATGGTGAGCATGAAGGAGGTCGTCAGCCACTGCGCGGACGTCGCCGGGACGCCGAAGTCGTCCATGAGGCGCGGGATCGCGTTGTTCATGATCGTCTCGTTGAGGATCACGACGAAGGTGGCGACGGTGAGCACGCGCAGGACGAGGGCGACCTGCGCGGGGGTGGTGGAGCGCGGTGGCGCGTCCTCGAGGGTGGGCATGGACTCCATGGTCGGTGACAGCGCCGACAGGCCCAAAAGAATATCCGGCGACGTCGGTGTCGAGACGGAGGAGACTGGGCGCATGTGCCGAAACATCCGACAGCTGCACAACTTCGAGCCGCCCGCCACGAGCGACGAGGTGCGCGCCGCCGCACTCCAATACGTGCGCAAGGTGAGCGGGTCGACCAAGCCGAGCCAGGCGAACCAGGCCGCCTTCGACGAGGCGGTCGAGGAGGTCGCCGCCGTGACCCGGCGCCTGCTCGACCAGCTGGTGACCAGCGCCCCGCCGAAGGACCGTGAGGTCGAGGCCGCGAAGGCGAAGGAGCGGGCGCGCAAGCGCTACCAGCAGGCCGGCTGACGCCAGGTGTCCACCATGTGACCCACGGGTGACCGCCGACTTGCGCGACGGGTCCGGATGTGGATCGGGCGTGTCGCGTCATGTGGACGGGCGGATCGTGGAACTTTCTTGGTTCCACACGCCGTGCACGATGTCTTCGCAGGTCAGAGCGGGTGGCCCGACCCAGCCGGCCTTCTCCTCCACAGACTTGTCCACGGGCTGTGCACACGACGATGGCGCGTCCTCCACACCCCGTCCACAGGTTCTCCACAGGGCCATTTGTCGTTGTCGGGGGTCGGTGCCAAAGTCTCTCCGGTGACGACGAGCGAGCTGGACACCGCGGCCTTCGGTGAGGCCCCGGCCTACTCGTCCCCGGCTCCCGACCGGCTGCCCCCGCAGGACGTCGGCGCCGAGCAGTCGGTGCTCGGCGGGATGCTGCTCAGCAAGGACGCGATCGCCGACGTCGGGGAGGTCGTCCGGGCCAAGGACTTCTACCGCCCGGCGCACGAGCTGATCTACGACGCGGTCATCGACCTCTACAGCCGCGGTGAGCCCGCCGACGCCATCACCGTCGCCGACGAGCTGAGCAAGCGCGGCGACCTCCAGCGCGCGGGTGGCCAGGCCTACCTGCACGACCTCATCCAGTCGGTGCCGACGGCGGCCAACGCCGGGTACTACGCCCAGATCGTCGCCGAGCGGGCGGTGCTGCGCCGGCTCGTCGAGGCGGGCACGAAGATCGTCCAGATGGGCTACGGCGGTGGTGGCGACGTCGAGGAGATCGTCAACCAGGCCCAGGCCGAGGTCTACACCGTCGCCGAGAAGCGGGGCGGTGAGGACTACGCCCCGCTGTGGGACACGCTCAACGACACGATGACCGAGATCGAGGTCGCCTCGGGCCGTGGCGACGAGATGACCGGGGTGCCCACCGGATTCCACGACCTCGACGAGCTGACCCACGGCCTGCACCCGGGGCAGATGGTCGTCGTGGCGGCGCGGCCGGCCATCGGCAAGTCCACCCTGGGTGTGGACATCGCCCGGGCAGCGGCGATCCACCACCAGATGGCGACCGCCATCTTCTCCCTGGAGATGAGCCGCAGCGAGATCACCATGCGTGTGCTCGCGGCGGAGGCGAGCATCCAGCTGCAGCACCTGCGCCGGGGCAAGATGAGCGACCCGGACTGGCGCAAGCTCTCCCGTGTCGTCGGCCGGATCAGCGACAGCCCGCTCTACATCGACGACTCGCCGAACCT
>CAYSGN010000057.1:0-16425 GCA_964430615.1 uncultured Janibacter sp.
TGCGCACCTGGGCGGGGCCGCCCGGGTGGACCTGCCCCGGTGGGCGAAGGGGGGCCACCCCCGTGGGTCGCTGGGCCACCACGCCCGGGGGAGCCGTTACGCTCGGGGGCACGTCCGTATCCGCAGTTTCAGCACCACCCAAGGAGCCAGGTGTGGCCAGTATTGAGGCAGTAGGCGCGCGCGAGATCCTCGACAGCCGCGGCAACCCGACCGTCGAGGTCGAGGTCGCCCTGGACGACGGCACGATCGCGCGGGCGGCTGTGCCGAGTGGCGCCTCCACCGGGGCCTTCGAGGCCGTGGAGCGGCGCGACGGCGACCCGAAGCGCTACCTGGGCAAGGGTGTCGAGGACGCGGTCCGCGCCGTCGAGGACGACCTCATGCCGCGACTCGTCGGCTTCGACGCCAGCGAGCAGCGCCTCATCGACTCCGAGATGCTGGCGATCGACGGGACCGACAACAAGGGCGCGATCGGGGCCAACGCCATCCTCGGCGTCTCGCTCGCGGTGGCCAAGGCGGCCGCCGAGTCCGCCGGCCTGCCGCTCTTCCGCTACGTCGGCGGGCCGAACGCCCACGTGCTCCCCGTGCCGATGATGAACATCCTCAACGGCGGCTCCCACGCGGACTCCAACGTCGACATCCAGGAGTTCATGATCGCCCCGATCGGTGCGCCCTCCTTCCGCGAGGCGCTGCGCTGGGGCGCGGAGGTCTACCACGCGCTCAAGGCGGTCCTCAAGGAGAAGGGCCTGGCCACCGGCCTCGGCGACGAGGGCGGCTTCGCGCCCGACCTCGGGAGCAACCGCGAGGCCCTCGATCTCATCCTCGACGCGATCCGGGCCGCCGGCTACACCCCCGGCAAGGAGATCGCCCTCGCGCTCGACGTCGCCGCCAGCGAGTTCTTCGAGGACGGTGGGTACGCCTTCGAGGGGCAGCGCAAGAGCGCCGAGGAGATGGTCGAGTACTACGCCGAGCTCGTCGACGCCTACCCGCTCGTGTCCATCGAGGACCCGCTCAACGAGGACGACTGGGAGGGGTGGCAGACCATGACCGCCCGTCTCGGCGACAAGGTCCAGCTCGTCGGCGACGACCTCTTCGTCACCAACCCCGAGCGTCTCGCCCGCGGCATCAAGGACGGTGCCGCCAACGCCCTGCTCGTCAAGGTCAACCAGATCGGCTCGCTCACCGAGACGATGGACGCCGTCTCCCTGGCCACGCGCAGCGGGTACGCGTCGATGATGAGCCACCGCTCCGGCGAGACCGAGGACGTGACCATCGCCGACCTGGCCGTGGCCACCGACTGCGGCCAGATCAAGACCGGCGCCCCCGCGCGCTCCGAGCGGGTCGCCAAGTACAACCAGCTCCTGCGCATCGAGGAAGAGCTCGACGACGCCGCCGTCTACGCCGGTGCGGGAGCCTTCCCGCGTTTCACGGCCTGAGACCGATGGCCGGGACCCCGCGCCGCCGCCCCGCACGCAGCACGAGTGCGAAGGGCGCGGCGCGGCGACCCCGCGCGACCCGCCCCGCGGGTCGGCAGGACCGCACCGCGCGCAACCGGGCGGTCACCGGCAACAACCGGGCGCCGCAGGCGCCGGTGATGAACCCCCGTCGGTGGGTGGCGCTGGTCTCGCTCGGCCTCCTGCTCGCCGTCATGCTCCTGCCCACCCTGAAGTCCTGGTACGACCAGCAGCAGCGCCTCGACGAGCTGCACGCGCAGGTCGCCTCCCAGGAGGACCAGGTCGCCGAGCTCAAGCGCGAGCGTCAGCTCTGGAAGACCGACGAGTACGTCGAGTCCCAGGCACGCAAGCGGCTGAAGTTCGTCATGCCCGGCGAGCGTTCCTACACCGTGGTCGACGCGGACGCGACCGACGCCCCGGAGATCGACCCGGAGACCGGCGCGGTCACCGCGCCGGAGTCCCAGCCCTGGTACGACAAGGTGGCCTCCTCCGTGGAGGCCGCCGACGACCCGGACACCCAGGCGCCCGACGACGAACCGACCGGGGACGAGTGAGCACCGACGAGCTCGGGAACGACCTGGACCGCGTCGCCCCCGAGGACCTCGAGACGGTCGGTCGGCAGCTGGGCCGTCCGGCCCGGTCGGCCGTCGAGGTGGCCCACCGCTGCCCCTGCGGCGGCCCGACGGTCGTGCGTACGGCGCCGCGCCTGCCGGCCGGCACCCCCTTCCCGACGACCTACTACGCGACCTGCCCCCGACTGACCGGGGCCGTCTCGACCCTGGAGTCCAGCGGCCTGATGACCGAGATGTCCCAGCGGCTCCTCGAGGACGAGGACCTCGCCGAGCGCTACGCCGCGGCCCACGAGGACTACCTGCGCCGCCGCGCCGAGCTCGGTGAGGTGCCCGAGATCGAGAGCATCTCGGCCGGGGGCATGCCGACCAGGGTGAAGTGCCTTCATGTGCTCGTGGCACACTCGCTGGCCGCCGGCCCGGGGGTGAACCCCTTGGGTGACGAGGCGCTCGACAGGCTGCCCGAGTGGTGGCGAACCAGCCCGTGCATCCGCACGGACGAAGGGAGCGACGCATGAGAGTCGCCGCGATCGACTGTGGGACCAACTCGATCCGACTGCTCGTGGCCGACCACGACCCGCAGACGGGGGAGCTGACCGAGGTGAGCCGGCGGGCGGAGGTGGTCCGCCTCGGCCAGGGCGTCGAGGCCACCGGGCGCCTCGGCCAGGAGGCCCTGGACCGGACCCTGACGATGTGCCGCGAGTACGCGCAGGAGTGCCTCGACCTCCAGGTGAGCCCGGGCACCGTGCGCTTCGTGGCGACCTCGGCCACGCGGGATGCGAGCAACGCCGAGGAGTTCTTCGACGGCGTGCAGCTGGCCTTCGGCGGGCTGGACGTCGTGCCGGAGGTCATCTCCGGCGACGAGGAGGCCGCGCTCGGCTTCGCGGGAGCGACCCGCGGCCTCCAGGACGCCGGCTTCGAGGGGCCCTACCTCGTCGCGGACATCGGCGGCGGCTCGACCGAGATCATGCGCGGCACCCACGAGATGGTCGCCGGCCGCTCCTTCGACATCGGCAGCGTGCGCCTCACCGAGCGGCACCACCGGACCGACCCCCCGACCCAGGAGATCATCGACGCGGCCCGCTTCGACATCGCCGAGGTGCTCGACGCCGCGGAGGCGGAGGTCGGCCTGGGCGGCATCAAGACCGTCGTCGGCCTCGCCGGCTCGGTGACGACCGTCACCGCGCAGGCCCTGGGCCTGAACTCCTACGACCGCGAGGCCATCCACCTGGCGAGCGTCTCCACCGACCAGATGATGCTCGCCTGCGAGCAGCTCATCCTCAGCTCCCGGGAGGAGCGCGCGCAGCTGCCCTTCATGCACCCCGGCCGGGTCGACGTCATCGGCGGCGGCGCCCTCATCTGGTACGAGATCATCGAGCGCGCGCTCGGCGCCAACGGCCCCGACCTCGTCGTCACCGCCTCCGAGCGGGACATCCTCGACGGGATCGCGCTGAGCGTGGTCGAGCGGGTCACCACCCCGGAGCAGACGGAGGAGCAGGGCGAGTAGACGCCGTGATGGCCCGAGCAGCTCCGCTCCCCGCGGCCGGGCCATGGTGCGGGCGGTGGGATTCGAACCCACACGTTCGACAGGACTTTTAAGGTCCCCGGCTCGCCAGTTGGCCTACGCCCGCGTGCGACTGCGCCGCGTCCGTCCGAGCACGGGCAGTCGGCACAGAGTAGTCGCTCGTGCCGCACCCGCGGGAGAGCCCGGGGCGAAGGGGGACGCCCGGCACGGCCTGCCGGGTGCCGGGCGCCCCGAGGAGTCAGTCCTCGATCTTCCCGATCGGCGTCTTCTTCTCCGCCTGGAAGATGTCCTCGGTCCGGCCGCGGGCCCAGTACCCCGAGATCGAGATGGCGCCGCGCGGCACCTCGCGCTCCTTGAGCACCCGGCGCACCGCCTTGATCGACTCGCGCTCGCCGTGGGCGAAGACCTGCACGGACTCCTCCGTGACGTCGGTCGGCCACGGGGCCGCGTCCACGGCCCGGGCGAGGAAGCCGACGTCGGAGGTGTCCTCGTTGACCAGCCACGAGACCTCGACCCCGGCCGGGGCGTCCAGCTCGAGGGTGTCCGCCTCCTGCTCCACCTCCAGGAGGGCCACCCCCTTCGCCTCCGCGGGGAGGGCCTCGAGTCCGGCCGCGACGGCGGGGACCGCCGAGAGGTCACCGGCGAGCAGGTGCCAGCCCACCTCCGGGTCGGGGGCGTAGCCACCGCCCGGCCCCATGAGGACCGCGCGGTCACCCGGCTTCGCGGACTGCGCCCACGGACCCGCGTAGCCGGTGTCGCCGTGGGTGACGAAGTCGAGGGTCAGGCGGCACGCCTCGCGATCGATCGCCCGCACCGTGTACGTGCGCGTGACCGGCTGCAGGTCGGCCGGTGCGCTCTCCCTGAGAGCGGCGAGGTCGTAGGGCGGCTCGACCCCGAGCGCGGGGTCGACGAAGAGCAGCTTCACGTAGGCGTCGGTGTACTCCTCGGCCCCGAAGTCGGCGAGGGAGTCGCCGGTGAAGACGACCCGCACGAGGCGCGGGCCGACCTGCTCGGTGGACTCGACGGTGAGGACCCGCTGCGGGCGGGGCTTCCTGGCGGCAGGAGGCATCCGGATCACTCCAGGTTCTCGGTGGGTCGGCGCGGCCGGGCCGGCGCCGAGGATGGTTGCGTTCTGCAACAAAGGCTATCCTTACCTGATTCGGCCCCGGTGGGCGCCCCCCTCGTCGTCGGCGGCGCAGGTGCGCGCGGTGCACGCCACGGGCTCCGGAGGCCGGAGGCCGGGGCCCCCCTCCGCCCTCCACGCCAGGGGCGACGCTCCGCCTGCCGGTGATCCGTGCCACGATGCTGGACATGCACATCGCAGACCACATCTCCGACCTGATCGGCGACACCCCGCTCGTCAGGCTCAGCTCCGTCATCCCGCCCGGATCGGGCCTCGTGGCGGCCAAGGTCGAGTACCTCAACCCCGGTGGCAGCATCAAGGACCGCATCGCCAAGAAGATGATCGAGGCGGCCGAGGAGTCCGGCGAGCTGCGCCCCGGCGGGACGATCGTCGAGCCGACCTCGGGCAACACCGGCGTCGGGCTGGCCCTCTTCGCCCAGCGCAAGGGCTACCGCTGCGTCTTCGTCTGCCCGGACAAGGTCGGCAAGGACAAGATCGACGTGCTGCGTGCCTACGGTGCGGAGGTCGTGGTCACCCCCACCTCGGTGCCCCCGGAGCACCCGGACAGCTACTACTCCGTCTCGGACCGGCTCGCGACGGAGCTGCCCGGCGGGTGGAAGCCGAACCAGTACTTCAACCTCAACGGCCCGGCCAGCCACTACGAGACGACCGGCCCGGAGATCTGGGAGGCGACGGGAGGCGAGATCACCCACCTCGTCTCCGGGATCGGCACCGGCGGCACGATCACCGGCACCGGCCGCTACCTCAAGGAGATCTCCGACGGCCGGGTCAAGGTCATCGGTGCCGACCCCGAGGGCTCGGTCTACTCCGGCGGGTCCGGCCGCCCCTACCTCGTCGAGGGCGTCGGCGAGGACATGTGGCCCGGCGC
The DNA here is from genome assembly GCA_964430615.1 of uncultured Janibacter sp. Classification (GTDB taxonomy): domain Bacteria; phylum Actinomycetota; class Actinomycetes; order Actinomycetales; family Dermatophilaceae; genus Janibacter. Next base: position 5,558 of record CAYSGN010000057.1, read on the forward strand.
CTACGACCCGTCCGTCCCGGACGAGGTCATCTCGGTCACCGACGCCGAGTCCTTCGCGATGACCCGGCGCCTCGCGCTCGAGGAGGGGCTGCTCGTCGGCGGCTCCTGCGGCATGGCGGTCGTCGTCGCCCGGCAGATCGCCGAGCGGGAGGGGCCCGACGCCAAGATCGTCGTCCTCCTGCCCGACGGCGGGCGCGGCTACCTCGGCAAGATCTTCGACGACGACTGGATGGCCTCCTACGGCTTCCTCCCCGCGGAGGACGAGGGCGAGGCCACCGTCGGTGACGTCCTGCGCGGCAAGTCCGGCGAGCTGCCGGACCTCGTGCACACCCACCCGAACGAGACGATCCGCGAGGCGATCGACATCCTGCGCGAGTACGGGGTCTCGCAGATGCCCGTCGTCGGCGCCGAACCGCCGGTGATGATCGGCGAGGTCGCCGGTGCGGTCACCGAGCGCGACCTGCTGACCGCGGTCTTCGAGGGGCACGCCTCCCTCGCCGACGCGGTGAGCGCGCACATGAGCGAGAAGCTGCCGCAGATCGGTGCCGGCGAGCCGGCCTCGGCCGCGACCCAGGCCCTGGAGAGCTCCGACGCCCTCCTCGTCGTCGAAGGGGGCCGTCCCGCCGGCGTCATCACCCGCCAGGACCTCCTGGGCCACCTGTCCCACCGAGCGAAGGGCTGAACCATGGGAGAGCAGAAGAGCGCGGCCGACGCCCGCGCGAGCCAGGGCTTCGCGACCCGCGCGATCCACGCGGGCCACGAGCCGGACCCGCTGACCGGGGCGGTCAACGTCCCGATCTACGCCAGCTCCACCTTCGCCCAGGACGGGGTCGGTGGCCTCCGCGGAGGCTTCGAGTACGCGCGCACCGGCAACCCGACGCGGCAGGCACTGGAGGCCAACGCCGCCTCGATCGAGTCCGGGACCTACGGGCGGGCCTTCGCCTCGGGGATGGCCGCGACCGACGCGATCCTGCGTGCCTCCCTTCGCCCCGGTGACCACCTCGTCATCCCGGACGACGCCTACGGGGGCACCTTCCGCCTCATCGACAAGGTCTTCACCCAGTGGGGCATCGAGTACACCCCGGCGCCGGTGACCGACGTCGACGCGATCCGCGCCGCCGTGCGGGAGACGACCAAGGTCCTCTGGCTCGAGACGCCGACCAACCCGCTGCTCAACGTCGGGGACATCGCCGCCGTGGCCGAGGTGGCGAAGGGGGCCGGGGCCCGCCTCGTCGTCGACAACACCTTCGCCAGCCCCTACCTCCAGCAGCCGCTCACCCTCGGGGCCGACGTCGTGCTGCACTCGAGCACGAAGTACCTCGGCGGGCACAGCGATGTCGTCGGGGGCCTGCTCGTCACCGACGACGAGGAGATCGACGAGCAGGTGGCCTTCATCCAGAACGGCTCCGGCGGGGTGCCCGGGCCCTTCGACGCGTACCTGACGATGCGCGGGATCAAGACGCTCGGCGTGCGGATGGACCGCCACTGCGACAACGCGGAGGCCGTCGTCGACCTGCTCTCGGCCCGCCCGGAGGTGACCAGCGTGCTCTACCCGGGGCTGGCCGAGCACCCCGGCCACGCCGTGGCGGCGCGTCAGATGTCCCGCTTCGGCGGCATGCTCTCGGTGCGCATGGCGGGGGGCCGGCAGGCCGCCCAGCACCTGTGCGCACGCACCGAGATCTTCACCCTCGCGGAGAGCCTCGGCGGCATCGAGTCGCTCATCGAGCACCCCGGCGCGATGACGCACGCGTCGACGGCCGGGTCGATGCTCGAGGTGCCCGACGACCTCGTGCGCCTGTCGGTGGGCATCGAGGACACCGCCGACCTGCTGGCCGACCTCGAGCAGGCGCTCGACGGGATCCCGCGCTGATCTCGGCCGGGAGCCTGTGGACACCGGGAACACCCGGGTCACGCCGAACGCTTAGTCTGGTGACACCGCATCCGCGGCCACCCGGCCGCACCAGCGTCCAGGAGGCCTGACCAGATGAGCAACCCGATCCTCTCCCGGGTCGAGCGTGATGCCCAGCGTGGCTACGCCGGCTTCCGGGACACCGCGGCGCCGCAGCAGCGCCAGCAGCCGGCGCCGCCCGGGTACGGGCAGCAGGGGTACGGCCAGCAGCCGCCGCCTCCTCCCGGGTACGGGCAGCAGGGCGGCTACCCGCAGCAGGGGTACGGCCAGCCGCAGCCCGGCTGGGGCCAGCCGCAGACCACCCCCTACGGCGGGGGCGGTGACGGCGAGCGCCCGATCACCCTCGATGACGTCATGCTGCGCACCGGGGCGCTCTTCGCGGTGCTGCTCGCGGTGGCCGGGGCCACGTGGGTCGCGACCGTCGTCAGCCCCGCGCTCGGGATGGCCGCCTGGGGCATCGGGCTCGTCGGCACGCTCGGCCTCGGGTTGTACATCGCCTTCCGGCGCCAGCCGATCGGGCCGGTCCTCGCGGTGGTCTACGCCGTCTTCGAGGGGCTCTTCGTCGGTGCGATCAGCGCCACCTTCCGGGAGGCCTTCGACCCGCCGGGCACGCCGATCTTCGAGTCGATCGTCACCCAGGCCGTGCTGGCCACGCTCTGCGTCTTCGGCGCGATGCTCCTGCTCTACACGACCGGCGTCATCAAGGTCACCCAGAAGTTCCGGGCCATCGTGAGCATGCTCGTGCTCGGCTACTTCGTCTTCTCGCTCATCAACCTCGGCTACATGCTCATCTTCGACGGCGGCCCCTTCGGCTTCGGCGGCTCGGGGCCGATGGGCATCGCGATCTCGCTCTTCGCGACCGGCCTGGCCGCGGTGACCCTGACCCTCGACTTCGACTCGATCGAGACCGCGATCAGGCACCAGCTGCCGCAGCGCTACTCGTGGCACCTGGCGATCGGTCTCGTCATCACCCTGGTCTGGCTGTACCTGGAGCTGCTGCGCCTGCTCGCCCGGCTGCGCAGCGACTGATCAGGCAAGCCGGAGACGTCCCTCCCGTGATCTCCGAGGAGGTCGCGACCGAGCTCGACCGCGCGGTCCGCAGGTGGCAGCAGCTGCCCGTGGACCGCGCGGTCGAGGTGCTTCCGGGGGTCCACGCGCTCATGGACGACCTCGCGGGGGAGCCGCTGCCTGATCTGGGGCCGGCCGTCGTCATGGACCAGCTGCGGGTGGTCGTCTACGACGCGTGCGTCACCGGCGTAGAGGGCCCCGCCGACCTCCCGCGGCGTCTCGCCGCCCTGCGCCTCGGGTGGAGCTGACGCCCGACCGGATCCCGTGGTCCGTCGGCGGGCGCGGGCACCCGAGCCCCACCTGCCGAGCCCGCGGCGGGCGTGGCGCGGCCCGCTCGGGTGGTCGGTGGTGCGCTCCGGGGTCGTGTCGCACGAGGTAACCACCCCGTCGGCGGCCCGCGCACGGCTCAGATGTCCGTGACCTCGTGGCGGATGCGTCGGCGCAGCATCGCCCAGCGCCCGCGGGGGCCGTGGGCGTGCCCGCGCACCTCGGCCGGGCCCACCTCGGTGCCCGGGCTCGACACCGCGCGCTGCGCGGCATCGTCCAGCGCCCCGATGCCCTCGCCACGCTCCGGCTCCGGGGCGGTGTCGGCGACCGCGTCCCCGGGCCAGGCGTCCACCGCCGCGGCGACCGAGGGCAGCATCGCCGAGGCCACCCGGGCATACCCGGCGGCGGAGGGGTGGAAGCGGTCCTGGCTGAACATCACCTTCGGGCTGGCCTCGAACTCCGGCCCGAGCAGGTCGCCGAGGGAGACCGTCCGGCCACCGGCCTCGACGACCGCGACCGTCTGCGCCGCGGCCATCTCGCGGCTCCACCGGCGCAGCAGGTGGTTCAGCGGGAAGGGTACCGGCTCGACCGTGCCGAGGTCGGGGCAGGTGCCGACGACGACCGGCACGTCGAGCGTGTCGAGGTAGCGCACCGCCCGCTGGAGGTGCTGGACGGCCACGGCGTGGTCGATGCGGTGGGTGACGTCGTTGGCCCCGACGGAGATGACCGCGACGTCGATGTGGTCGACGCGGGCCAGCACCCGGGAGAGCTGGGCGGTCAGGTCCGCCGAGACCGCCCCGACGACCGCCTCGTTGGTCAGCACGACGGGACGGCCCATGATCGCAGCGAGCCCGTTCGCGAGGATGGCGCCGATCGTCTGCGAGCCGTGGTCGGCGCCCATCCCCGCGGCGGAGGAGTCGCCGAGGACGACCAGCTGGACCGGTTCACCGGGAGCGGCGCCGTAGGCGCCGTCGTCATCGGGTGCCCCGTCGAAGGGGTGACCCACGACGAGCCGGGTGACCTTGCCCTCGAGCTGGATCAGTCCGTAGCCCAGGCCGGCCAGACCGACACCGGTGAGCGCGGCAGCGCCGACACCCTTCGCCGCGCGGAGCGCCGTCCGTGCCACAGATGTCATCCTCACGTCCTCGGTCACCGGGGGATGAGGCAACCTTGTCATCCTCGGGTGACAATGCCAACAACCCGTCGCGCCGGCCGGGTCCGTCTGGGACGGTGGGCGTGAGGACCGCCGATCCGCCCATCTCGAGGACGTCATGACCGAGTACACGCGCCTGTTCACCCCGCTCGACCTGGGCTTCACCACGCTGCGCAACCGCACGATCATGGGGTCGATGCACACCGGCCTGGAGGACCGGGCCAAGGACCTGGAGAAGCTGGCCGCCTTCTACGCCGAGCGGGCGAAGGGCGGCGCCGGCCTCATCGTCACCGGCGGCTTCGCACCGAACCTCGAGGGGTGGCTCTACCCCTTCGCCTCGAAGATGACGACGAGCCGCGAGGCACGCCACCACCGTCAGGTCACCGAGGCGGTCCACGCCGAGGGCGGCAAGATCGCCCTCCAGCTGCTGCACGCCGGTCGCTACGCCTACCACCCGTGGTCGGTGTCGGCGTCGCGGACGAAGGCCCCCATCAACCCCTTCACCGCCCGGGCGCTCAGCGAGAGCGGGGTGCGCCGGCAGATCCGCGCCTTCGCCCGGTCCGCCGAGCTGGCCCGCAGCGCGGGCTACGACGGCGTCGAGATCATGGGCTCCGAGGGCTACTTCATCAACCAGTTCCTGGCACCGCGCACGAACCACCGCCGCGACGGCTGGGGCGGCACCCCGGCGAACCGCCGCCGGCTCGCGACCGAGATCGTGCGCGCGGTGCGGGCTGCGGTCGGCGAGGACTTCATCGTCGTCTACCGCCTCTCCGTCCTCGACCTCGTCGAGGACGGTCAGACCTGGGAGGAGATCGTCACCCTCGCCACCGAGATCGAGGCCGCCGGCGCGACGATCCTCTCCACGGGCATCGGCTGGCACGAGGCCCGGGTCCCCACGATCGTCACCTCCGTGCCACGGATGGCCTTCACCGAGGTCGCCGCCCGCCTGCGGCCGCACGTCGGTGTCCCCGTCGTGACGAGCAACCGGATCAACCTGCCCGACCAGGCCGAGCAGGCACTCGCCGACGGCTCCGCCGACCTCGTGCAGATGGCCCGACCGTGGCTCGCCGACCCCGAGTGGGCCAGCAAGGCCGAGGCGGGGCGCGCCGAGGAGATCAACACCTGCATCGCCTGCAACCAGGCCTGCCTCGACCACACCTTCCAGCGCAAGGTCGCCACGTGCCTGGTCAACCCGCGCGCCGGGCACGAGACCACCCTCGTCCTCTCGCCGACGACCCGCCGGCGCCGGGTCGCCGTCGTCGGCGGCGGGCCCGCCGGCCTGTCCGCGGCCGTCAACGCCGCCCGGCGCGGTCACGACGTCGAGCTCTTCGAGGCGGGGGAGGAGATCGGCGGGCAGTTCGCGCTCGCCATGCGCATCCCCGGCAAGGAGGAGTTCGCCGAGACGATCCGCTACTACAAGGGCGAGCTGGAGCGGACCGGGGTGAGCGTGCACCTGGGCCGTCGTGCCGACGTCGCCGACCTCGAGGACTTCGACGAGGTCGTGCTCGCGACCGGCGTCAGCCCCCGCATCCCGCAGATCGAGGGGATCGAGCACCCGATGGTCGTGACCTACCCGGAGGCGGTCCTCGGCACCCGGGAGGTCGGCTCACGGGTGGCCGTCATCGGCGCCGGGGGCATCGGCGTGGACGTCACCGAGCTGCTCACGACCGTCGACTCCCCGACGCTCGACCTCAAGGAGTGGCAGGACGAGTGGGGCGTGGACCCCACGTCTGCCGAGCGGGGCGGACTCAAGGAGCCCCACCCGGAGCCCTCGCCGCGCACCGTCTACCTCGTCCAGCGCAAGACCTCCAAGATCGGGGCCGGCCTGGGCAAGACCTCCGGGTGGGTGCACCGCGCCGCCATCAGGGCCAAGGGGGTCCACCAGATCACCGGGGCGAGCTACGAGCGCATCGACGACGCGGGGCTGCACCTCACCGTCGACGGGAAGCCGCGCACCCTCGAGGTCGACACCGTCGTCGTGTGCACCGGGCAGGAGTCCGTGCGCGACCTCGTCGAGCCTCTGCGGGCGAAGGGGGTCGACGTGCACGTCATCGGCGGCGCGGACGTGGCCGCCGAGCTGGACGCGAAGCGGGCCATCCGGCAGGGCACCGAGCTCGCTGCCGCGCTCTGACCCCCCTCGGCCGCTGCGCCCACGTCCGGGCGGCCCCGGCACCGCACCCTGCGGGTCGAGGTGGCCGCGCCCGACCATCCGCGCGCTCGGGTATCGACCGGCGGCGCTCGCGCGGGCTGCGGTGCCACACTGGAGGGGTCATGAGCACGCCGTCCCACGAAGGTTGGATCGAACGCCAGATCCAGGAGGCGATCGCGCGCGGGGAGTTCGACGACCTGCCCGGCGCGGGGCGCCCCCTGCGCGGGCTCGACGACCGCGACCCGGACTGGTGGGTCAAGCAGATGATGGCCCGCGAGCACCTGGACATGTCCGACGCGGTGCCGCCGGTCTTCCAGCTGCGGCGCGAGCACGCCGCCTTCCCCGAGTCCCTCGCCGACATCGCCACCGAGGCGGACGTGCGCGAGGTGCTGCGCGACTACAACGCGCGCGTCCTCGCAGAGCTGCGCCGGCCCACCTTCGGGAAGGCCTCTCCACCCCTCGCTCCGCGGGCGGACGTGGAGGAGCTGGTGGGGCAGTGGCGCGCGCTGCGCGCGCAGCGCGCGCCCGCACCGCAGGACGAAGGGGAGGCAGCGTCCCCTTCGCCCCGGCGCTCGTGGTGGCGGCGCCTGCTGCGCCGCTGAGCGGTGCTCAGGTCGGGGGGAGGACGTCCGTCTGGGCGGGCAGGTCGGCGACGCCGACGGGGCAGGTCAGGCCATTGGGGCCGTGGTTGCAGTACCCGTTCGGCCGGTGGTGCAGGTACTGCTGATGGATCGCCTCGGCGTACCAGAAGGGCCCGGACTCCTCGGTGGAGACGATCTGCGTGCTCGCCGGCGGGAGGTCTCGCTGGGCCAGCTCCTGGCCGAAGGCCGCGGCGGTGGCCTCCGCGGCCGCCCGCTGCTCCTCGCTGTCGACGAAGATCGCCGAGCGGTACTGGGTACCCACGTCGTTGCCCTGCCGGTTCTCCGTCGTGGGGTCGTGGTTCTCCCAGAAGGCCTTGAGCAGCAGCTCGGGGTGGGTCACCGCCGGGTCGTAGGCGACGAGGACGCTCTCGGCGTGACCGGTGAGCCCGGTGCAGACCTCCTCGTAGGTGGGGTGGGGCGTGAAGCCACCCATGTACCCGGCGGCCGTCGCCACGACCCCCGGCATCTGCCAGAAGATCCGCTCGGCGCCCCAGAAGCAGCCCATCGCGACGTGGAGGACCTGGGTGCCCTCCGGCCAGGGCCCCTCGAGCGGGGTCCCGAGGACCGCGTGCCGCTCGGGTACGGAGAAGGCGCGCTCACCGCGTCCCGGCAGGGCGGTCTCCGCGGTGGGCATGGGCGGGAGCTGGCGGCCGAACATGTCCCGATTGTCCCAGACGTCCCTGGATGCTCCCAGGCCGTCACATGAAGATCGGGTGACCCGATGAACCCCGCCCTCGCACGAGATCGGTCCTCGTGCGAGGGCGGTGGCTCTCGGGTCACCCGATATCCGTGGGGCCCCGGTGCCGGGGCCGGAGGCTCAGGACGCGTACGGCTTGGCCGAGAGGATCCTGACCTCGATGGTCTTGCCGGTGGGGGCCACGTAGGTGGCGGTCTCGCCGACCTTCTTGCCGTTGATGGCGCCGCCGAGCGGGGACTGCTCCGAGTAGACGTCGAGCGAGTCGCTGCCGTCGGAGATCTCACGGGAGCCGAGCAGGAAGGTCTCCTCCTCGCCGAAGAGCTCGACGGAGACGACCATGCCGGGCTCGACGACACCGTCGTCCGGCGGGGCCTCGCCCACCGTGGCCTTCTCGAGGATCTGGGTGAGCTGGCGGATGCGGGCCTCCATCTTGCCCTGCTCCTCCTTGGCAGCGTGATAGCCGCCGTTCTCCTTCAGGTCACCCTCTTCGCGAGCGGCCTCGATCCGCTTGGCGATCTCGACGCGACCCGGGCCTGAGAGTTCTTGCAGCTCGGCCTGGAGCCGGTCGTATGCCTCACGGGTCAGAAACGTCTCCGATGACGCGGTCTGGGTCACGATCATTCCTCCTTCGTCCCGCGGAGACGACGTACTGGTCCCTGCGGATGTGGACCGGCGCTCCGCCCGGGAGACTCCCGGGTGATGCACAAAGGTCTGGACCCGAATGGCCCAGACCCACGGTCACGTGATGCCTTCCAGTGTACCGCGAGGCCGGCGGCTGCGGCGATTCTCAGTCCACGGGCGTGCACGAGTCGGCCGTCGCGGTGGCGGCCGTCGTCGTCGTGCGCACGCTGGCCCGCACCCTCGTGGTCCGCTCCGAGCTCGCGGGGACCCGGTGCTCGCTCGTGCCCACGCGGGCGTACTCGCCGTCCATCGCGGTGATCGTGCAGGTCAGCTCGGTACCGGGCTCCCGGGTGACGTCGAAGATCATGACGATCTCCCGGTCGCTGGGTCGCTCGAAGCCGATGTCCTTGACGACGACCGCGTCCTCGGTCGCCGAGAGCGCGAACCACACGACCATGGCCATCGCCGCCAGCAGCGCCACCCCGCCGGCGACCCACCACCGGCGCGCCCGGCGGCCGGGTCGTCGGCGGGCCGCGGCCTCGGCGTCGATCTCCTCCCGCTCGGGGTCCCACCCGGTGGTGGGGTCGTGCGAGGCGGTCATCCGGTACTCCTGGCGGGCGAAGGGCGGGCCACCGCCGGGGAGTGCGTCGAGACCCCGAGCGCGGCGGTGAGAGGATGGTTTCCATTGTCCGTGACAGGCGCCCCCGGTCGCACACCGGGGCGCTCGACCCCCTCCCCGGGAGGAACCCAGTAGTGGAAGCACTCAGGCTCATGGCCGTGCACGCGCACCCCGACGACGAGTCGAGCAAGGGCGCGGCGACGACCGCACGCTACGTCCACGACGGCGCCGAGGTCCTCGTCGTCACCGCCACGGGTGGTGAGCGCGGGGACATCCTCAACCCCAAGCTCAAGGACGACGTGCACATCCTGCGCGACCTGGCGCAGGTGCGGCGCGACGAGATGGCGGCGGCCCAGCAGGCACTCGGGGTCCAGCACACCTGGCTGGGCTTCGTCGACTCCGGGCTGCCGGAGGGCGACCCGCTGCCCCCCGTCCCGGACGGATCCTTCTACAAGGAGCCGCTGGAGGTGCCGACCGAGGCGCTCGTGCGCGAGATCCGCCGCTTCCGCCCGCACGTCGTCACCACCTACGACGAGAACGGCGGCTACCCGCACCCCGACCACGTGATGACCCATCGGGTGTCGATGGCCGCCTTCCTCGCCGCCGGGGACCCGGAGGCCTACCCGAACGCCGGCGAGCCGTGGCAGCCGCTCAAGCTCTACTACAACGGTGGCTTCGGGCAGGGCCGGATCCAGGCCCTGCACGAGAAGCTGGAGGAGCTGGGGCAGGAGTCCCCCTTCGTCGAGTGGATCGAGCGTGCCGCGAAGCGGCCGCAGCGCACGGTCACCACGCAGGTGCCCTGCGCCGACTTCTTCGACGCCCGGGACGAGGCGCTGCGGGCGCACGCCACCCAGGTGGACCCGGACGGGTTCTTCTTCGCGGTCGGCAACGACCTCCAGGCCGAGGTCTGGCCGACGGAGGAGTACGAGCTCGCGCTGAGTCACGTGCCGACGCAGATCCCCGAGGACGACCTCTTCGCCGGGATCCCCGCCGGCGTGGAGGAGGCCGACGCCCTGGCCCGCGCGGCCGGTGACCTGCAGATCGACAACCGCCGGCCGGCGACGGTCAAGGAGTGGGAGTGAACAGTCCCAGCTTCGAGGTCAGCCCGGGCATCGGGGGCTTCTTCGCCTTCTTCTTCCTGGCGATCGCCCTGTGGCTGCTCATGCGCAACATGTTCGCGCGCCTGCGTCGGATGAACCTCGCCCAGCGCGAGGCGCAGGAGCGGGCCGAGGAGGCCGCCGCCCGACGCGGCCGGGACGGTGCGGGCGCGGAGGGTGAGCAGCCGGACGGGAGCGGCTCGGACGAGCCGGACGGGGAGTCAGGTGGCGGCGGCCGCGGCGACCGGCCCGAAGAGCGCTAGCGCCGCGGCGATGAAGTGGGCGATGAAGGCCAGCACGGTCAGCGAGTGGAAGATCTCGTGGAAGCCGAAGTACCGCGGTGAGGGATTCGGCCGCTTGATGCCGTAGACGATCGCGCCCGCGGTGTAGAGGGCCCCGCCGAGCACGACGAGCGTGAGGATCGCCCACCCGCCGTGGGTGAGCAGCGGCTTGATGTAGAAGATCGCGACGAAGCCGAGCGCCACGTACACCGGGACGTAGAGCCAGCGGGGTGCGTCGATCCAGAAGACCCGGAAGATCACCCCGAGGATCGCGCCGGTCCACACGATGACGAGCAGGCTGATCGCCTGCGCCTTCGGCAGCATCAGCGCGAAGGGGGTGTAGCTCCCCGCGATGATGAGGAAGAT
>CAYSGN010000058.1:0-16339 GCA_964430615.1 uncultured Janibacter sp.
CCGGCTGCCAACCGCCGCGAGCGTAGTTCGACTGGGTCCCCAGCAACGACAGGTGTTCGTCGAGCTGGGCGAGGACGTGCTCTGGAATGGCCTGCCCGGTCTCTGTGTCCTCGGCGAGCTCGGTAGGCAGGGTCCGGAAGTGGCCGGCCATGGTGAAGCCGCCCGGGATGACCTCCATCAGCCCGGCCGCCCGGGCGTAGTCGAGCAGTCGTCGCAGGTACCCGACATGTGCGCGGCGGTGGCTGTGTGAGTGCGGCGTCCCGTCCGCAGCAGTTGTCGCCATCAGGGCTTCGATAACCCTGGCCATGTCGGCCAAGCCCAGCTGGCCCGGATCGCCGCGATGAGCGGCGGTACGCAGGACGCGGTCGGCGACGGTGGCGGCGTAGAGCGTGTACCGGACGATGGAGACGGGTGGGCGCAGGTCCCGGGCCCACGCCTTGACGAGTTCTCGCAGCCAGTCCAGGCGGATCGGGGTGAAGTCCAGTGTCCCGGTCACGGCCACGTAGCGACGGTCCGGGGCCGACCGTAGTCCGACCAGTGTGCAGTCCCAGATATCCGTCGCGGTCGGGTCGGTCCCGGTGAACGCCAGGTGGAGCCGGTCGACCGGTGCCAGGATCCCCCGCAGCAGACCGGCGCCATCCGCGGTCATCCCGGGCAGTGCCGCCGTTCGATCCAGCTGCATCAGGGAGTCAAGATCCGCGGGTAGCCTCTTGAGCACGGACCGCATCGTCCACGGCACCAGCGCGATCTGGTCGCGGTCGCGGCACTGCAGCCCGTACAGCAGTTCCGAGCGCACGGTGGGGTTCACCGCGGCGAGGCTGAACCGGTGGACGATGAAGGCGTTGGCGTCCGAGCGCATCCGTCGACCCGTCCGCCGCGGTTTGCGACATCCCGAGCAGCCGCCATGCTGCACACTCGTCACGCCAGGGCACCCCGGCGTGGTGCAGGTATAGGCACCCGTCATCGGGTTGTCCACGTCACCGGCGAACTCATGCGTCTGCGTATTCCACTCCACGGGGCGCCACCCCTGCTCGAGGTGGGAGGTGACCCAGTCCTGCCAAGTCGTCCCCGGCGCGGGCGCCGGCAGTTCGGGCAGGGCATGCAGCGCAACGCTCATCGTGACCTTCCCTCGTGGACACGGTCCACTGCCGCGCGAGCGGCGGCATCGCTCGGATGTGTGTAAACCGCCAGGGTGGACTGGCTGGCATGCCCCAAGAGCTGTTGCACGACATCCGGAGCGATGTGCGCCTCGAGCCATTCGGTGGCTGCGGTGTGACGGAACATGTGCGGTGTCGCCCGAAACCCCAGCCCGGTGCCCAGCCGCGCGAGGATCTGGCGGAGGTTGGAATAGCTCATCGGCGCCCCGGCACGCGGTCCGCTCAGGTTGATCAGCACGTGGCCGCTCTGGTCGCGGTCGCCGAACAGGTCGAAGCGTTCGGTGCGGTACTCGCGATAGTCCACGACCACATCCGCGGTGACCGGGACCGTGCGGGCGCCGGACTTGCTCCGCGCGGCCGTCATCCCGTCGCCGTTTGCGGGCACGTGCAGATGGGCGCCAGGCACGCGGCACCCCAGCGGCATCGAGTCGGGCAAGAAATGCAGATGCTCCAGGCGCATGCCCAGCAGCTCGCCCACCCGCACGCCACTGCGGCTGAGCACCCGCACGATGAACTGGTCCCGGGCGGTCGTCGCCGCCTCGTGCAGTGCTTCGACCTGCTCGATGGTGAACGTCGCCGGCGGCAACGGCGCCGCCCGGGTGCGCAGGGCGCGAGAGCGCACCGATCTGAACTGGCCCTGTTCGCCGACATCGAAGGCCGAGGGCACAAATGTCAGGTGGCGACGCTCACTGAGCATCGCCGCCACATCCCCATCCGCCAGGCCGCTGGCGGCTGCGAAGCGCAGGAACTCACACACCGCCGTCAGCGTCAGATCCACCGACCGTCCCGACCGCGGCCGCCCCTGCGGTGTCGGGCTCGACTCGACCGAGGTCTTGAACCTGGCGAGGTCACCGAGCCGGACCGTGCGCCAGTCCGTTCGGGTCCGCTCGCACCAGGTCAAGAAAACAGCGATCGCGCGGGCATAGGCACGGATGGTGTTCGGTGAGCGGGAACCGCCACGCAGGAAGAGCACATACTCGCGAACGCCCGCATGCACCTCGAATGTCTCGGTGTCGATGACCAACCACGAGTGACCAGCCGCAGAGTCAGCTCGCTCCGCCCGATATGGCATGAGCCGAACGTAGAGCCCCGTCCATCACCAGTGTGGGATATTCGCGAGGGACAATATTGTGTCGCTCTCCGCCATTCGTGCCTTCAGGGGAGGAGGCAGTGCAGATAACCCGCAACGACGTGCTGCGCCGAGACCTCGACCCCGTGCGGATCAAGTCCGGCACCAACGGGTGCGTTGCCGCGGCCGGCACGCTCGATGACCCCTACTCTGGCACGAGCGTGGACTTCACCCGTGGTGAGGGATCGAGCGGGGACGTACCGGTCGATCACGTGGTCGCGCTGGGCAACGCCTGGGCCACCGGAGCCCAGCAGCTGAGTGAGCAGCAGCGCGAAAACCTGGCGAACGACCCGCTGAACCTCCAGCCGACGACCCGCACACTCAACAGCGCCAAGTCGGATGGTGACGCCGCGACGTGGCTGCCGCCAGACAAGTCCTACCGCTGCACCTATGCCACCCGCCAGATCATGGTCAAGGATCGCTACGACCTGTGGGTGACCCCGCCGGAGAAGGACGCGCTGGCGCGGGTGCTGAGCAGCTGCTCAACCACGGAAGGGGCGGCCTCGACCTCCGCGTGGGACGTTCCGGACCCGGCTGCTTGATGAGCGCCCCCGCCGCGCGGCGCAGCGGCACCGAAGACCCCCTCGCAGCCGTCCAGGCAGAGTCAGACCCGATGGAACGTGCCCGTCTGGCCGGTGAGGCGATAGCCGAGTACGACCGACGTATCCAGGTGCTGGGCCGGCTGCGGGCCGCGGCGATCGAGCAGGCGGCCGAGCAGCGAGGCATGTCCTACAGCGCGATCGCGGCCGACCTCGGCCTGAGCAGAGGGCGGGTCTCGCAGATCCGTGCCCAGCATGGGCTTCGTCCAAGGAGTGGGAGGAGCGAGTCGGCTCGCCGCGACGAGATGCCGTTGCCGCTGGAGTGGTCCGGATGAGGTCGCTTCGGCCCGCGGGGGGACATATCACGGTCCTCGAGCTCGGCCGCCGATCTCGGCGAGGTAGGTGGTCGAGGTGATGGGGTACAGCCACGTCGTCTCCGGCGCGGTGGCCGGCCTGGCCCTGCTGCCGGTGGCCCCGGTGGCGGGGCCTGCTGGGAGTGTGGCGTGGGTGCTGCTGTGGGCGGGGTCGACGCTGCTGCCGGACCTGGACAGCGTCGGCGCTTCGGCCTCGCGCATGTGGGGGCCGATCTCCCGAGCGATTGCCGGGGTGGTCTCCCACGTCTCCGGAGGGCATCGGTGGGGCACCCACGACCTGCTCCTCGGGCCAGCATCCTTCGGTGCTCTCGCGGCCCTGGCAGTCCTGGTCCCGCCGGCTGCGACAGTCGTGGTGGCCGTCGCCCTCGGGCTGATGATTCACGGGCTGCACGTGACCCGGCTGTGGCGTACTGGCCCGGTCGTCAACTTCCTCGTCTCGTGGATCGGGGCCGGCATGGCGCTCTCGTCCGGGTGGGTGAGCGTGGGCTGGTGGCTGCCGATCGCGGTCGCTGGGGGAGTGGTCGTGGCGATCCTTGGGGATGCTCTGACCACTGAGTTGGTCCCGGTCCCGCTCGTCTGGATGCGGAGCCGCTCTCACCGGATGGGGCTGGGTGCGTTCCGCACCGGGCAGGCAGTCGAGCAGCTGCTCGTCGCTCCCGCCCTAACCATCGTGGTGGAGGAAGGACGTGGGCTCGCTCGTCATGGTGTGCCGTTCGGCCACGGTGCAGAGGCCGTGCACGCGTCCCCCACGCCTGTGCTGCGTACTGTCCGTACGACTCGAAGAATAGCGCGGGTGCTGCGGGCGGACAATGGGTCGACCGAGGCGAGACGTGGTGTCGACCAGCGGCCGAGGCCCCGGGGCGCACCATCGCGACCTGCTCGCGCCCCGGGCGTTACTCACGGGTAGGAGCGGTCATACTGAGCCCGTGACGGATCTCCCCTTCGCCGTGATCGGAGCCGGGCCCTCGGGGCTCGCAGCGGCCCGCAACCTGCAGCGCCTCGGCGTGCCGTGGACGGGCTATGAGCTGGCCGAGGACGTGGGTGGGCTCTGGGACATCGATGCCCCCCGCTCGACGGTGTACGAGTCCGCGCACCTGATCTCCTCCCGGACGACGACCGAGTTCAGCGAGTTCCCCATGGACCCGTCCGTGGCCGACTACCCCTCGCACCGGGACCTCAAGGCCTACTTCCGCTCCTTCGCCGACCGCTTCGACCTGCGGACCGGGTACACCTTCGGCACCGAGGTCACCGCCGCCCGCCCGGTGGGGGACGGGACGTGGGACGTGGTCGCCGGCGGGGCGACGCAGCGGCACGCGGGCGTGATCGTCGCCAACGGGACCCTCAGCGAGCCCAACGTCCCCACCTTCCCCGGACGGTTCGACGGGGAGCTGATCCACTCCAGTGCCTACAGGTCGGCCACGATCTTCGCCGGCAAGCGGGTGCTGGTCGTCGGCGGAGGCAACTCCGGCTGTGACATCGCCGTCGACGCCGTGCACCACGCGGCCTCGGTCGACATCAGCGTGCGGCGCGGCTACCACTTCGTGCCCAAGTACGTCTTCGGCCGGCCCGCCGACACCCTCAACCAGGGCCGGCCCCTCCCGCCGCGGATCAAGCAGGCCATCGACTCCCGACTGCTGAGGATCTTCACCGGGGACCCGGTCCGGCTGGGCTTCCCCGAGCCCGACCACAAGCTCTACGAGTCGCACCCGGTCGTCAACACCCTCGTGCTCCACCACCTCGGCCACGGCGACCTGCGCGTCATGGCCGACATCGCGGCCTTCGACGGCGACGAGGTGCACTTCGTCGATGGCCGTCGTGAGCGCTACGACATGGTGCTGCTGGCCACCGGTTACGTGCTGAGCTACCCCTTCCTCGACCGCGAGCTGCTCGACTGGACGGGAGCCGCGCCGGACCTCTACCTGAACATCTTCAGCCGGCGCGACCCCAACCTCTTCGTCGTGGGGATGGTCGAGGCGTCGGGCATCGGGTGGCAGGGACGCTACGAGCAGGCCGAGCTCGTGGCCCGGCTCATCCGTGCGCGCACCGATGCCCCACACCGGGCCCGGGCGCTCGCCGACCGGATCGCCGGGCCCGACCCCGACCTCTCCGGTGGTTACGACTACCTCGGCCTCGACCGGATGGCCTACTACGTCAACAAGGACGCATATCGGACCGCGGTCCGGGCCGCGATCCGCGACCTGGAGGAGCGCTGATGCTCGGGCTGCTCCCGGTCGCCGACGACGTCGACGCGATCACCATCGCCTTCGACGAGGGCTCCCTCACGGTGCTCAAGATCGTCATCGGGTCCATCCTCTTCGGGATCGCCCTCGACACCCGCCTGCAGGACTTCGCCGCGGCACTCCGGCGACCCGGGGTCATCGCGATCGGTGTGGTGGCGCAGTTCCTCTTCCTGCCGGCCCTGACCTTCCTCCTGACGCTCGCCCTGGGGGTCCGCGGGTCGGTCGCCCTCGGCATGATCCTCGTCGCCTGCTGCCCGCCCGGGAACGTCTCCAACATCCTCACCCACCGCGCCGGCGGGGACGTCGCGCTCTCGGTCTCGATGACCGCCGTCGGCAACGTGCTCGCCATCGTCCTCATGCCGCTCAACGTGGCGTTCTGGGGCGGTCTCCACCCCACGGGCGCACGGGTGCTCGAGTCGATCGAGCTCTCGGCCCTCGACATGCTCGCCGAGATCGCCTTCGTCATCGGCATCCCCTTCGTCCTGGGCATCACCATCGCCCGCATCTGGCCGCGGGCGGCCAAGGTGGGCCACCGGGTCATCGGCCCGATCTCCTTCCTCGCGCTGGCCGCCGTCATCGTCGTCGGGGTGAGCAACAACTGGGCGGTCTTCACCGCCCACATCGGTGTCGTCCTCGTCGCCGTCTTCCTCCACGACGCCCTCGCCCTGCTCATCGGGTACGTCATCGGCCGGGCGACCCGCCTGCCCGAGCCCAGCACGAAGGCGATGACCTTCGAGGTCGGCATCCGCAACGCCGGCCTGGGCCTGCTCCTCGTCTTCACCTACTTCGACGGCCTCGGCGGGATGGCCCTCGTGGCCGCGTGGTGGGGGATCTGGGACATCATCGCGGGCCTGGCGGTGGCCGCGGCCTGGAAGGCACGGAGCGCTGCACCGGCCCGAGCCGCGGAGGTGGCGGGATGAAGGTCCTCATCACCGGGGGCAGCGGCTTCCTCGGCACGTCGGTCGGAGCCGGGCTGGCGGAAGCCGGTCACGCGGTCGTCAGCGCCGACCTGAGACCTGCTGCCGTGCCCGGGGCCACCTCGGTGACCCTCGACGTCACCGACGCCGACGCGGTCCGGGCCGTGCTCGAGGAGCACCGACCCGAGGCCGTGGTCCACCTGGCCGCCGTCGTCACCCCCGGCAAGGGGTCGCACCGGGAGACGGAGCGAAGGGTGGACGTCGACGGCACCCGCAACGTGCTGGCCGGGTGCGTGGCCGCAGGCGTGCGTCGCCTCGTCGTCTCCTCCTCCGGCGCCGCGTACGGGTACCACCCGGACAACCCCGGCTGGATCATCGAGGACCAACCGGTCCGGGGCAGCGTCGAGTTCGCCTACTCCGACCACAAGGCCCAGGTCGAGCACCTGCTCGCCGCGGCTCGAGTGGACCACCCCCAGCTCGAGCAGGTCGTGCTGCGCATCGGGACGATCCTCGGGGAGCGGGTCGACAACCAGATCACCGCTCTCTTCCTCAAGCAGCGTCTGCTCGGCATCCGCGGGTCGGAGTCGCCCTTCGTCTTCATCTGGGACACCGACGTCGCCGCCATCGTGCAGCGGGCGGTGACCGGGGAGGTGACGGGCACCTTCAACGTCGCCGGGGACGGTGCCCTGACGATCACGGAGATCGCCGACCGCCTCGGCAAGCGGGTCCTGTGGCTTCCCGACCCGCTCCTTCGCACCGTGCTGGCCGTGGGCACCCGGCTGGGGGTGAGCCGCTACGGACCGGAGCAGACCCGCTTCCTCAAGCACCGGCCCGTGCTCGACAACACCCGCCTGCGGGAGGTCTTCGGCTACACGCCGACCCACACCTCGGCAGCGGCCTTCGAGGCCTGGCTCGCCACCCATCCGGAGGCCCGGCGCGCTCCCGCCCGACTCACCTGAAGCGCGCGAGGAAGGCCATCACGGCGTTGGCCCTGGTCGCCAAGGACTACAACATCATGTGGTTCACCCAGGCCTGCCTGTCGAACGCGCTGCGCCTCGAGCAGTACTCCCGAGACGCGCAGGAGGCCGGCGACGAGGAGCTCGCGGACTTCTTCCGCAAGGCCCAGGCGGACAGCCAGAAGGGCGGTGAGCAAGGCAAGCAGCTGCTGCGCAAGCGCCTCGGCCAGGACTGAGGCGGTAGGGAGTTGGGGAACTCCGGCGGTCCGCCCGGTGCGTCACGGACGCACCGGGCGGATCACGTCTCCCCGCGTCCCGGGCCCTCGTCCCTGCCCCGGACGACCGCGACGGGTCCCGGTCACCGGGCCCAGGCCCAGTCCCGCACCTCGGGGATGTCCTCGCCGTGCTCCCGCGTCCAGGACCGGGCACGGGTGCGCGCGTCCACCATCTCCTGGCGGACCAGCGCCGCACGCGGCCCCAGCCCGGGCACCCGGTCGATGACGTCGATGACCAGGCGGTACCGGTCGAGGTCGTTCATCATCACCATGTCGAAGGGGGTCGTCGTCGTGCCCTCCTCGCGGTACCCGTGCACGTGCAGGTTGGCGTGGTTGGCCCGCCGGTAGGTCAGGCGGTGGATGAGCGCCGGGTAGCCGTGGTAGGCGAAGACCACCGGCCGGTTCCGCGTGAAGATCGTGTCGAACTCCCGGGCGCCGAGGCCGTGGGGGTGCTGGTCCTCGTCGAGCAGCCGCATGAGGTCCACGACGTTGACGAAGCGCACCCGCAGGTCCGGGAGATGGTGACGCAGCAGGTCGGCAGCCGCCAGCGCCTCCATGGTGGGCACGTCGCCGGCACAGGCCAGCACGACGTCGGGGTCGCCCGCGTCGGTGGAGGCCCACTCCCAGATGCCCAGGCCGCGAGCGCAGTGCAGCGCTGCCTGCTCCGCGTCCAGCCAGTCCGGCTGGGCCTGCTTGCCCGCGACGACGACGTTGATGTGATGACGGCTGCCGAGACAGTGGGCCATCGTCGAGAGCAGGGTGTTGGTGTCCGGCGGCAGGTAGACCCGCACGTACTCCGGCTTCTTGTTGACGACGTGATCGATGAAGCCGGGGTCCTGGTGGGAGAAGCCGTTGTGGTCCTGGCGCCACACGTGCGATGTCAGCAGGTAGTTCAGCGAGGACAGCGGCGGACGCCAGTCGAGCTGGGCGGAGACCTTGAGCCACTTCGCGTGCTGGTTGACCATCGAGTCGACGATGTGGATGAAGGCCTCGTAGCACGTGAAGAGGCCGTGCCGGCCGCTGAGCAGGTACCCCTCGAGCCACCCCTGGCACAGGTGCTCCGAGAGGACCTCCATGACCCTCCCGTGCCAGGCGAGGTGCTCGTCGACCGGGCGGATCTGTCCGGCGAAGACCTTGTCGGTCGCCTCGTACACGGCGTCGAGCCGGTTGGAGGCGGTCTCGTCGGGGCCGAAGAGGCGGAAGCTGTCGGGGTTGTCGCGGATGACCTGGGCGAGCATCTGCCCGAGCACTCTCGTGGCCTCGTGGACGGATGCGCCGGGCGCCTCGACAGCGACGGAGAAGTCCTGCGGATCGGGGACCTGCAGCGGCGTGCGGAGCAGGCCACCGTTGGCGTGCGGGTTGGCGCTGGTCCGGCGGTCACCGGTCGGTGCGAGCGCGCGGATGCTCTCGACGAGCCGGCCGTCCTCGTCGAAGAGCGCGCCCGGGTCGTAGGAGGCCAGCCACTCCTGGAGCTGGGCCAGCTGCTCGGGGTCCTCACGAACGGCAGTCAGCGGGACCTGGTGCGAGCGCCAGGTCCCCTCGATCTGCACGCCGTGGGACTCCCGTGGCCCGGTCCACCCCTTCGGGGTCACCAGGAGGACCAGCGGCCAGGACGGCCGTCCCACCACCCGGCCGGGATGGGCGCGGGCCGCGGCCTGGATGTCCCGGATGCGGGTGTGCGCCTCGTCCATGGCCGCCGCCATCTGGCGGTGGACGTCCCACGGTTCGTCGCCCTCGACCGTGATGACGTGATGGCCGTGGGCGCCGAGCAGGGCGACCAGGTCGTCACGACGAGTCCGTGCGGCCACGGTCGGGTTCGCGATCTTCCACCCGTTGAGGTGGAGGACGGGAAGGACGGCACCGTCGTGCACCGGGTCCACGAAGGAGCTCGACTGCCAGGAGCCGGCCAGCGGCCCGGTCTCGAACTCGCCGTCGCCCACGACGGCGACCACGACGAGGTCGGGGTTGTCCATCGCTGCGCCGTAGGCGTGGGAGAGGACGTAGCCGAGCTCACCCCCTTCGTGCATCGACCCCGGGATGTCGGCGGCCGCGTGACTCGGGATGCCACCGGGGAAGGAGAACTGCCGGAAGAGCTCACGCAGCCCGTCCTCGTCCTCGCCCGTCCCGGGGTACACCTCCGACCACCGACCGTCCAGGTAGGCCTCCGCGACCTCTGCGGGGCCCCCGTGGCCGGGTCCGGCGAGCATGATCGCGTCGACATCACGCTCCCGGATGGTCCGGTTGAGGTGGGTGTGCACGAGGTTGAGCCCGGGGGTGGTCCCCCAGTGCCCGAGAAGCCGCGGCTTGATGTCCTCCGGGACGAGGTCGCGCCGCAGCAGCGGGTTGTCGAGCAGGTAGATCTGTCCGGCGGAGAGGTAGTTGGCCGCCCGGAACCACGCGTCCAGCTCGGCGATCTCCTCATCGGGCAGGGGAGTGGCAGTCATGCCCCCTCTCCTTCCCCGGCCACGCCGCGCTGACACCCTGCGCGCGGGGGCCCGCCTGCGTCAGCGGCGGTGCCAGTAGTGGGTGAGGGTGCGCTCCCGCGACGCGGTCATCGGTCCTCGGGGCCGGACCCGGGGGGACTCGGCGAGATGATGGTGGGAGGTGGCCGCCCTCAGCTCCTCGCCGAGGTCGCACAGCATGCTCACGGGGACGGCCCGGTAGCGGCGACGCAGGCCGTGCAGCCGGAGGACGGCCCACTCCGCGCTCTCCGTGCAGGAGTCGAGCAGCACGTCCTCGACGGTGCCGAGGACCGAGCCCTCGGCGCCGCGGACCCTCCGCCCCAGCCATGCTGCGGCTGGCGTCGTCGGGCGCTCGACCATCGCACTGCCTCCATGTCCTCGCGCGCAGCGGGTCCTCGCGCAACGAGTGCTCCTCGCGGGTGTACCTCACAATCCTCGGTCGATGCATGGAATCACGAGAACGAGGGCAGAACCCATCCGAGCGACCGCCCGGCGGTGACAACAGTCGGTACACCCGTGCTGTTGCCAGGCCTCGCCAGACGTGGTTCGGTGGGGAGTACGACGTCGGCTCGAGACCGTGGCTGGCATTGGTACTTCGATGAAGGGCCGATCCATGTCCACCGTTGTGCGTGAGCCGTCCACCGACCACCGCGAGCGGGACCTCCGCTCGACCGCCGATCTCGATCGCGCGTGGAACCACCCGGACCCCACCGAGGCCGCCCGCATCCGCGAAGAGGTCGTCCTGGCCAACCGTGGCCTGGCCATCGGGCTCGCCAAGCGCTTCGACGGGCGCGGTGTCGACCACGACGACCTCGTCCAGGTCGCGATGCTCGGGCTGGTCCAGGCCGCCCGGCGCTACCGCCCCGACCGGGGGCACGGGTTCAGCGCCTTCGCCGCGCCCACCATCACCGGTGAGCTCAAGCGGTACTTCCGCGATCACGGCTGGGCCGTGCGGCCGCCGCGGGGCCTGCAGGAGCTGCACCACGACGTCCGGGAGGCCGACGGCCGCCTGCGTCAGGAGCAGCAGCACGAGCCGTCCGACGAGGAGGTGGCCCACGAGCTGGGGATCTCCGTGGACCAGGTCCACTCCGCCCGGGTGGTCGGCGACCAGTACCGGGCCAGCTCGCTGGACTCTCCCGTGCGGGAGAGCTCGGAGCAGCCGTTGATCGAGACCCTCGTCCCCGACGAGGAGGATCCCTACGACAAGACCGTCACGCTGATCTCCCTCCGGGCGGCGATGGGCGAGCTCGACGAGCGCGACCAGCTGGTCCTGCGGCTGCGCTTCGTCAAGAACCTCACCCAGCGACAGATCGGCGCCCGGATCGGGGTCAGCCAGATGCAGGTCTCCCGGATCCTCACCGCGGTCTGCGCGAAGCTGCGCACGAAGATCGAGGGCGAGGAGGAGCGGGCAGGCGCCTGAGCGGGACGTGGCCCGACGTCAGTGGCGAGCCTGGTAGAGATCGGTCAGGAGCTCTCCGACGTCCTCGTAGTGGCCCTCGCAGGGCAGCACTGAGAGGAGCCGCAGGAGCCTCACCGGGGCGTGCCGGCGCACGAGGACGGCCTGGAGATGGTCCGTCCCACCCGGGAAGCACCCGTCGTCGAGGTGCTGGCAGAGCTCGACCTCCAGCTACGTGAGTTGCCGGTGACCGTCCGGGTGCATCAACGGGTCCTCCCACGCATCTCGAGCAGGTGTCCGTGCCGGGCCACCTCCACGTCCTCGTGGGCGCTGACCACGAGGACCTCGATGCCGGTCTCCCGTCCGGTGAGGACGGCGTCGCCGAGGCACTGGCCGTTACGGGCCTCGTCGAGGGAGATGTCGAGCCAGGCCAGGCCGTTCGTCACGCGTGAGCGCACCAGGGGCGAGTGCTCGCCGATGCCCCCGGTGAAGGTCAACGCGTCGGCCCCGCACATGGCGGCGACCATGCCGGCGATCTCCTTGACGAGACGGTGCACGTAGACGTCGAGGGCGAAGGCGGACCGGTCGTCGCCGCCGTCGGCGCAGGCGGCCACCTTCTCCATGTCCGGGCTGCCCGCCAGCGCGAGCAGACCGGACCGGTGCTCCAGTGCCTCCTGGACCTCGGCGAGATCCATGCCGTGGTGGCGCTGGAGCCACAGGATCATGCCGGGGTCGACGGTCCCCGAGCGAGTGGACATGATCACGCCCTCGAGCGGGGTCATCCCCATCGTCGTGTCGATGCTGCGCCCGCCGTCGACGGCGCACAGCGACGCACCCGAGCCCAGGTGGCAGGTGACCACCCGCAGCTCGTCGGGATCACGATCGAGCAGCCTGGCGGAGCGACGGGCGGCGTAGGCGTGGGAGAGCCCGTGGGCGCCGTACCGGCGTACGGGCCACTCGGCCGGGACGGCATAGGTGCGTGAGACCGCCGGCATACGGGCATGGAAGCTGGTGTCGAAGGCCGCGAAGGTGGGGCTGTCGGGATAGGCGCACCGGGCCGCGTCGATCCCGGCGCAGGACCTCGGCTGGTGCAGCGGCGCGAGCGGGGTCAGCTCGTCGAGCCGTCGACGCACGGTGTCGTCGATCCACACCGGGTCCGGGAAGAGCGAGCCCCCGTGCACGATCCGGTGCCCGACCACGTCGTGGTCCCAGTCCGGCAGGTCGAGTCCGGCGTAGTCACCGTCCCAGTCCTCGATGGTCTCCTGCTCGAGGACGGTGTCGTCGCTGTCGACGAGCGAGATCTTCAGGCTCGAGGACCCGGCGTTGAGGACGAGCGTCCTCCTGCCCCTCGTGGTGGATTGCACCGACTACCTCCCGTGGCCCGGTTGCCACTTCCCGCGGCCATCGACTCCCTACCCGCGGGGGACGTGGGCCATGCGCGGTGGGCACACGCGTACGGGGGCCGCTGCTCCTTCGAGAAGCGGCCCCCGTCGGTCGTTCCCCCCGGAGCGCAGGGCCACGTTAGGCACGGGAGTGGCGGCGTCACCAGGGACATCTACGAATTTGCCGGTGTATTGCCGCTTTTGGTGAGGGTGCCCTCACCAGCTCCACACGAAGCCGTGACCGGTCGGCTCCTCGTCCTCGAGGACGAGGACCGCTCGGTGGTCCTCGTCGAGCGAGCGGGGACCGAGGAGCTCATAGCCCCCCTGGGGGCGGCGGACGAGGTGCTCGAGGGTGGCCGGTGGGACCTCGAACTGCACCGAGACGACGAGGGACCGCACCGTGTTGAGGCTGCCCCTGGTGAACCCGTCCGAGTCCGCCAGCCCGTCGACGTGGTCGGAGACGATCTCGAAGGAGTAGGCGTGCCGTTCGCCCCGCTCCAGCGGGTGGGGCAGCTCGACCATCTGGACCAGGGCATTGCTCTCCGGGAAGTCCCACCGACGGGCCGGCGCGCAGCCGACCGCCGCGACCATGCGCATGTCGCGAGCGCGCGCGGCCTGGTCGCCGTGCATGACATTGGCCACCTGGTCCAGCCCGTCCTCGACGGCCTGGATGGAGAACTCGTAGGTCGAGCGCTGGATGCGTCGACGGGCGTCGACGAACACGTGCGCGGTCTGGTGGATCGTGCGGAAGCCGCTGAGGTGGGCGCGCACGATCGTGTCGATGCGCTCGGCCTCCGAGAGGTCCGCGCCGTCGACGAGCTCGTGCAGGTTGGTCCGGCCCGGCGTGGACCAGGCATGGAGGAACTCCGCCTCTGCCTGCACCGAGAGACCCAGCGCCAGCGCCAGCTGCTGCAGGGTGGCCACCTGGGGGCGGTCGATCTCGCCCCGCTCGAGGCCACGGATAGTGCGTACGCTCACGCCGGCGGCGGCGCCCAGGCCCGCCTGTGTCCGCCCCTGGGCCCGTCGCAGCCGGTACAGCAGGCGTGCGCCCGGTGACGTTGCCGTCATGCCTCTCACCTTGCCATCTATCCTCGACGCGTGGAGTTCGCGCGCTTCGGGGGGATGACGTGGAGCGACCCCGTCGAGGTCACCCACGACCCCGCCGACCTCGAGCACGGCGCCTGGGCGGTCGTCGTCACCTTCGAGGGGGAGCTGACCGCGGTGCGCTTCGCCCACCGCCACGAAGGGGAGGCCCCCGGCGACCCGAGCCGCTGGCCACCGGTGGACGGGTGGACCTGGGGGCTCACCGGGCCCGAGTACGTCTCCCGCGTCGAGGAGATCCGCCGACGGATCGCCGCGGGCACCGTCTACCAGGTGAACCTCACGACGCGGGTGAGCGCGCCGCTGCCCCGGGCCGCGCACCTGCCGGATCTCGCCGCCCGGCTCGAGGGGAGCATCCGGCCCCCTTCGCCGGGGTCGTGCACGTGCCCTCCGCCGGGCTCGACGTCGTCTGCGCCTCGCCGGAGCGCTACCTCACCCGGCGCGGCGACCGTCTCGTCTCGAGCCCGATCAAGGGGACCGCCCGTACCGCGGACCAGATGCTGCCCAAGGACGTCGCCGAGAACGTCATGATCGTCGACCTCGTCCGCAACGACCTGCAGCGGGTGTGCCTGCCGGGGACGGTCGTCACCGAGCGGCTGTGCGGCATCGAGCGCCATCCCGGTCTGGTCCACCTCGTCAGCGACGTCTCGGGCACCCTGGCGCCGGACGTGACCTGGGGACAGATCCTCACGGCGACGAGTCCTCCGGGGTCGGTGAGCGGAGCCCCCAAGTCGAGCGCGCTCCAGGCGATCGGTGACCTCGAGTCCGGGCCCCGCGGCCCCTACTGCGGTGCGGTGGGCTGGATCGAGGCCGATCACCCCGACGGGCCGTGCGGGGAACTCGCGGTGGGCATCCGGACGTTCTACGCGACGGACGACCCCGACGGGGTGCGCCGCCTGAGCTTCGGTACGGGCGCCGGCATCACCTGGGGGTCGGAACCGGAGGGGGAGTGGTCCGAATGCCACCTCAAAGCACGTGTCCTGATCGGTCTGGCATCTGGGAGAGTGGATACATGAGCAACGACGTTCGGGTGTGGGTCAACGGCGCGCTGGTGGACGGCAACGAGCCGGCGCTGGCCGCACTCGACCACGGGATCACCGTCGGCGACGGGGCCTTCGAGACGTGCAAGATCGTCGACGGTGAGGTCTTCGCTCCGGACCGTCACCTCGCACGGCTCGATCGCACGCTCGCCGGGCTGGGCCTCGAGCCCGCCGACCACGCCGTCATCGAGGACGGGGTCAAGGCGGTGCTGGCGGCGGGTGAGCCGATCTCCTTCGGCCGCCTGCGCTACACGGTCACCGGTGGGCTGGGCCCGCTGGGCTCCGACCGGGGCCATCACGGGCTCACCTACATCGTCACCGCGGCCGAGGTGCCCCCCTTCGCCGAGACGGTCGCGGTCGCGACCGTGCCGTGGACCCGTAACGAGGGCGCGGCGACCGCCGGCCTGAAGACGACCTCCTACGCGGACAACGTCATCGCACTCGCCCGGGCCAAGGCGCAGGGAGCCTCCGAGGCGATCTTCGCCAACACCCGCGGTGAGCTGTGCGAGGCGACGGGCAGCAACATCTTCGTCGTCGTGGACGGCACCGTGAAGACCCCACCGCTGAGCAGCGGGCCCCTGGCGGGCATCACCCGCGAGCTGACCATCGAGTGGGCCCGCGAGGCCGGTATCGAGGTCGTCGAGGAGGCCCTGCCCCTGAGCGTGCTCGAGACCGCCGACGAGGCCTTCCTCACGGGCACGACACGTGACGTGCACCCGATCCACCAGATCGATAGGCGAGAGCTCGCCGCGCCCGGCCCCGTGACGGCTCGCGTGCGCGCGGCCTTCGCCGAGGGTTCTGCCCGGAACCTCAACCCGTGAACGAGCGGGGGCAGACGGTGACCGACGACGCGGTGGGCGTGGACGAGCCGGCACCGGCGGGGGACGGCCGTGGGCGGGACGCGGACGGCAACCGGCGTACCTACCGCGAGGTGCGCCGGGACCACCACGCCATCGTGCGGGCGGAGCTGCTGGAGCGCTTCGGGGACGACGGTCGGATCGACCCGCACGAGGACCCGGTCCGGTGGCGGCGTGCCGTGCGCAGCAACCCCGTCGTCGGGCCCCTCTACCGGGTGATCATCGGGCTCCTCGGGCTGCTGCTCATCATCGCCGGGGCGCCCATGGTGCCGCTCGTCGGGCCTGGGTGGGCGGTGATCTTCATCGGGCTCTTCCTGTGGAGCACGGAGTTCATCTGGGCACGGCGGGTCACCCAGTTCGTCAAGGCCGAGGTCAAGGCCTTCGAGCAGTACGCCATGGCCCTGCCGTGGAAGGCGAAGCTGCCGATGCTCATGCTCTCGGCCGCCTTCGGGTGGCTCTGCTTCTACGTGGCCCTGCTCCTCACCGGCGTCCCCGGGTGGGTGCCGGACCAGGC